>JAADFC010000111.1 GCA_013153105.1 Thermoproteota archaeon | reverse complement strand
CGCGGGTGAGCCCCGTCTCGCCGAGTATAGTGTAGCGCTCCGGCCTAATCCGGTGCGCTATGGTGAGTGCCTCGACTACAACCTCGTCCGGTATCCCGAGCTGCCGGGCTGTGGTGGGCAGGCCCAGCCTCTCCAGGGCCCTCCGCACCCTCCTCCAGTCGCCGCCGTGGAGGTACATCATCATTATCGTTCCGAGGGCGACCTGCTCGCCGTGCAGCGCCCGGCCCGGGTAGAGCACGTCGAGGGCGTGGCTGAAGAGGTGCTCGCTCCCGCTCGCAGGCCTGGTGGAGCCAGCTATGCACATGGCGACCCCGCTGCTTATCAGCCCCTCGACGAGCACCCTCACACCGCTCTTAGCGCCGCGGCCTATCTCGGCGGCGTACTCTATGACGTGCTTCGCGGACAGGAGGGCAAGCTTCGCAGCGTACTCCCCGTAGTACTCGCCCTTAAGCCTGTGCGCGAGCCTCCAGTCCCTCACCGCGGTAAGCTTCGCTATAAGGTCGCCCGCGCCGGCCCGGATGAGGCGGAGGGGCGCCGAGGCTATCACATCTATATCCGCGACGAGAGCGGCGGGGGTGCGGGTGCGGACCGAGTAGGGCCTCTCCCGCCCCTTGAGCGAGGTGAACGGCGAGGCTATACCGTCGTGTGAGGGGCTCGTCGGCACGCTCACCATGACAGCGCCAGCCTTCATAGCCGCGTACTTGGCGACGTCTATAGGCCGCCCGCCGCCGAAGCCTATGATGGCCGAGGCCCCCAGTGCCCGAGCCCTCTCAGCCACCCTCTCCCCGGTCTCAACCCTAGCGTCGAGAGCCTCCACGACCTCAACCATGTAGCCGTCCAGCGCCACGCCAAGCCTCTCGCCGTAGCGGCGCCAGACGTTGGGGCCGGTGACAACCAGCACCCTGGCCCCGCGCCGGACCCCGAGAGACTCGAGGGCCTCAGCAACCCTGTAGAGGGCCCCGCTACCAATGAATATGAACCTCGGCAGCTCTATGGAGTGGATGCCCTCGCCGTCCATAGCCGGGCTAGTCCTCCATCCCCCTGCGGGGCCCGCCCCCTGGCCGGGGTGGGGCTCGCGCCACGCGGGTAGGCCCGGACGGGCCCCATATATCCGGGACCCCCGGGCTTGGTGGCCGACTCCGGGCACATCCACCGAGGCTGCGAGGTGATGGCCACGCTGCGCCCAGCCGCGGGCCCCCTCCAGGGGGCGGTTGAGAAGGCGCTACATGGAACCACCACTGTGGGGCTCCGGACGGACAGGTTTGTGGTCCTGGCAGCGGACCGGCGGGCGACGAGCGGCTACTACGTTGCCCACAAGAGGACCAGGAAGATCATACCTATAACGGACAGGATGGCCATGACCACGGCCGGCCTGGTGGCGGACGCGCAGGTCCTCGCCGACTGGCTCCGGCTACACATAGAGTACCACGAGAGGACCGCCAAGAGGCGCATGACCGTCCGCGCGGCCGCGGAGTACCTCTCCGCTATACTCCACTCCGCCAAGTTCTACCCCTACATAGTACAGCTCCTCCTCGGCGGCTACGACACGGCGCCGAGGCTCTACAACATAGACTGGTACGGCGCGGTGACCGAGGAGCGCTACGTCGCCACGGGCTCCGGCAGCCCCACAGCCATAGGCGTCCTGGAGGACGGCTACCGCGGAGACCTAACAGAGCAGGAGGCGGTGGACCTAGTGAAGCGCGCAGTATTCTCATCCATCAGGAGGGACGCCTTCACCGGGAACGGCATAGACGTCGTAGTCATAGACGCCGGGGGCTCCAGGTGGTACCGGTTCGACCTGCGCCTGGAGGAGAGGGCGTAACCCCCACGCGCAGGAACCCCTATTAGACCCTGGAGCGCGCTTCCCGCCCGCCGGCGGCCCCCGCCGGCTTATCAGGCTGGGCAGCACCTGGGACGCCCCAGCTCCTGGGGGCGCCACGCTCCTCTGCACGAAGGCCCCACCGTGGTCGGCCCGCGGCCCGTTTCCCCGCGGGTGTGCGGCGGCCTACCCCATGGCTGGTCCGCGGCTGCACGGTGTAGTGCAGGGTGACGGTTAGGGGAGGGTGGCATCGCCGTGTACAGGCGCAGCGACCGCAAGACGATAATCATGACCATAATGAAGCACATGCTATCGCACAACGTTAACGTTACGAGGGTGGAGTTCGAGGGCCCCGAGATAGCTATATACGTGAAGAACCCGAAGGTCCTCGTCGAATACCCGGAGCTGGCGAAGGAGATCGCTAAGAAGCTGAAGAAGAGGATAGTCATCAGGACGGACCCCTCCGCTAGGAGGCCCAAGAAGGAGACTATAGAGATTATAAAGCAGCTCGTCCCCGAGGAGGCTGGTATAGAGGAGATACGCTTCGACGACGTCCTCGGCGAGGTTATAATCAAGGCGCGCAAGGTAGGGCTAGTCTACGGTAAGGGCCGCAGCATATACAACAAGATACTAGCGGAGACAGGCTGGAGGCCTAACGTCATCCGCGCCGCGCCGGTGAGGCCCGAGGATCTCAAGCTGCTGAACCAGATCATAGACTACATGCTCTCTCAGAGCAGCTACCGGCTGAGCATGCTGCGGAGCATAGGGGAGAGGATACACCGTGGGGTCATATTCGAGAACCGCTACGTGCGCATAACCGCCCTCGGAGGCTTCATGGAGGTAGGCCGCTCCGCTATACTGGTCGAGACGAGTGAGAGCCGCGTGCTCCTCGACGTGGGCATAAACCCGGCGGGTACGGGCTACGACCTCTACCCGAGGCTCGACGTTGACCAGCTTAAGATAGACGAGATAGACGCTGTGGTAATAACGCACGCCCACCTGGACCATATGGGCCTGCTCCCATACCTCTTCAAGTACGGCTACCGGGGCCCCGTCTACGCGACCAAGCCCACCAGGGACTTGATGGTGCTCTCCCAGCTGGACCTGCTCGACATAGCCCAGCGGGGCGGCGAGAAGCCTCCCTATAGCCAGCTGGAGGTCAAGAAGATGGTGCTCCACACGATACCCCTAGACTATGGGGAGGTCACCGACATAGCGCCGGATATCAAGCTCACCTTCTACAATGCAGGCCACATACTCGGCTCCGCTATGGCGCACCTGCACATAGGGGAGGGGCTGCACAACATAGTCTACACGGGCGACTTCAAGTTCGGGCGGACCAGGCTGCTCGACAAGGCCAACGCCGTCTTCCCCCGGGTGGAGACGCTCATAATGGAGAGCACCTACGGCGATAGGGACCAGCCGAAGAGGGAGCTAGCCGAGCTTGAGCTGATAAGCACTATCAGCAGGACGGCCGCGCGCAAGGGCAAGGTGCTCATCCCCGTCATGGCGGTGGGTAGGGCGCAGGAGATACTCCTGGTGCTCGCGGAGGCGCTGCGGAAGAAGCTGCTGCCACAGGAGCTCAAGGTCTACATTGACGGTAGCATAAAGCAGGTTACCGCGATACACCTCACCTACCCGGAGCTGCTGTCCGCCCAGGTGAGGAGCCGCATACTCCGCGACGAGAACCCGTTCGAGCACGAGAACATTATACCGGTTGACAAGAAGCAGACGAGGGAGGAGATAGCAGCGAGCGACGAGCCGGCCGTAATACTGGCCACGTCGGGCATGCTGACCGGCGGCCCCTCGGTGGAGTACCTGCGCCTCCTGGCCGGCGACCCGCGGAACACGCTGATATTCGTGGCGTACCAGGCTAAGGGCACTCTTGGCAGGCGGATACTCGAGGGTGAGAGGGAGATAACCATGGTGACGGGCGAGGGCAAGGTTGAAATAGTGAAGATAAACATGGAGGTGGTGTCTATAGACGGGTTCTCCGGCCACTCCGACAGGAGGCAGCTGCTGGCCTTCCTGGCCAACATGAAGCCGAAGCCCAGGAACATAATACTGAACCACGGCGAGCCGCAGGCTATACACTCGCTTGCCGAGACGATAAGGAGGAGGGCGCAGCACCTCGGGCTGCCGCCGAACGTTAGAGTCTACACGCCGGCGGTGCTCGACTCTATACACATCGCAGGGAACGCCTAGACCTGCTGGCCGAGCTTCCAGAACCTGTCCCCGACGTGGTGGAGGCTCCTGGTTATCCTCCCCTTCTCCATCCTCTCGGCCTCGCTGCGGGGGAGCAGGGCCTCGTGCACCGCTAGGGGGAGCAGCCTGCCGGGCTCCACTATGACCACTATGTCGCCCTCCCCGTAGTCGCCTTCGAAGCGGAGGACGCCGGGCCTCATGAGGTCGGCGCCCCTCGAGATGGGTTTCACGGCGCCCTCGTCGACGACTATGTAGGGCAGCACCCCCCGGTACCTATCGGGCAGCAGCCAGGCCAGGTGTGGTATAAGCTTGTCCTCCAGCTCTATGAGCCAGGGCCTGCCGTCGAGGAGGTAGAGGGTGATATCTTCCTCTACCAGCTTCTCTATCCTCGCCTCCCTCGGGAGCTCCATGGCGGGGTATAGCTGGTGGAGCCTCTCCAGCAGCCGCCGCCTATCCTTCTTGGAGAGCTGCCAGCGGCGCATGGCGCCGTCCTCCATGGTCCCGGCGGGGTGGGGCGGCTCTATTATTAAAGCCCCTGGGGCTGCCGGGGGCTCTCCCCTCCCGGGTGTCCCTGAGGGCTGCTGTGGAGGTAGGGCGCCGTGGCTGAGACGACCCACAGGGTTCTGGGGGAGAGTATAGGGAGCATAGTGCTGGTCAAGCTGCGCGGGAGCAACGAGGTGCGCGGCAGGCTCCGCAGCTACGACCAGCACCTCAACCTGGTGCTCGAGGATGCTGAGGAGATAATGGAGGATGGGCGCACGCGTAAGCTGGGCACCATAGTTATACGGGGCGACACGGTGCTGCTCGTCTCGCCCGCCCAGCCCTAGCCAGCCTGGCGTGGGGTGGTGTGGCGTGAGCAAGGGTACCCCTAGCTTCGGTAAGATGAGCAAGAACTACACCCACATACGCTGCCCGCGCTGCGGCCGCCACTCGTACAACGCCGCGAAAGGCTACTGCGCGGCCTGCGGCTACGGGAGGAGCAGGAGGATGCGCCGCTACTCCTGGATGAACAAGAAGGTTAACCGTAAGAGGCTCCGCTAGCCTCCCGCCTCCCCCGGGGCGCGTGGAGGGGTCCCTCGTCTTGGCGCGGAAGCAGAAGAAGCAGAAGTTCAACATTCTCGAGCACGAGCTGGTGCCTAAGCACGAGGTGGTCCCGCCCGAGGAGGCTGTGAGGATACTCCGCGAGCTGGGTGTCAGCCCTCCCCAGCTGCCGTGGATAAGGGTCACTGACCCGGTGGTGCAGGCGATAGGTGCCAAGCCGGGCGACATAGTCCGCATATACCGTAAGAGCCCGACGTCCGGCGAGGTCGTTGTCTACAGGTACGTCGTAGGCTACTAGGGCGCGTTCTTCCCGAGTGTAGGAATGCGGTTATAGGCAGGCCGGCCGGGCCCCGGGGGCTCCCAGCTTCTAGGGGGCAAGGGCCGGGTTGGCGTTTCCCGCGCGTCCTCGGGCCGGGGCTTGGTTTGACGCTTCCCGCGCCCGGTGTAGCGCCTCGCTCCACGTGTTGACCGTGTGTAGCCTCGTGTAAGGGGTGTGCCGCCGTGTCGGAGTCGAAGGGTGTGGGCGCTGGCGGCCAGTCGGTGCAGGGGTTTCCCAGCGTTGAGGACCGCTGGCTTGTTATGAAGAGCTTCATAGACGAGTACGGCCTGGTGCGCCAGCATATCGACTCGTTTAACCGGTTCGTGGAGCAGGACCTTAAGAGGATAGTGATGGAGTTCGGCTACATAGCCACTCCCAGGAGGGAGTACGAGGTAAAGATAGTCGATGTGGAGCTGGGCGAGCCCTCTGTCATCGAGAGCGATGGCAGCGAGCACCCCGTCACCCCCATGGAGTGCCGCATCCGCGACCTCACCTACTGGGCGCCGATCAAGGCTAAGGTGGTCATAGTCGAGGGCGGCATCGAGCGGGAGCCGGAGGAGGTTGTGCTAGGCTACCTCCCCATCATGCTCCGCTCGAAGGCTGACCCTCTGGCCCGCTGCTTCTACGAGCCCGGCGCCGACCGGGAGGAGTGTGAGAGGCGCCTCATAGAGGCGGGGGAGGACCCGAGGGACCCTGGGGGCTACTTCATAATCAACGGCTCCGAGCGCGTCGTGGTGATGCAGGAGGACCAGGCTCTCAACCGTATACTTGTCGGGAAGGCTAGGGCTGGCGTGGGCGCGGCGGTCTACACGGCCAAGGTCATATCCTCCCATGCGGGCACCAGGTACCAGCTGCTCCTCGACATGCACAAGGACGGCACCCTCCACGTCTCCATGACCCGGGCTCTGAGCAAGATACCCTTCGTTATACTGATGCGTGCACTCGGCCTCGAGAAGGACCTCGACATAGTGCTTGCGGTCAGCCCGGACCCGAAGATACAGCAGATGCTGGTGCCCAGCCTCGAGCAGGCCCGCGCGATAAACACTGTAGAAGACGCGCTGGACTTCGTCGGCAGCAGGTTCCGCGAGGGTATAGGCAAGCCGAGAGAGTACCGTATACGCGTCGCCGAGAGGGTCCTGGACTACCTGCTCCTCCCGCACCTGGGCACCAGGCCGGAGGACAGGCTGCGCAAGGCCCTCTTCCTCGGCCAGATGGCCGCGAAGCTCCTGGAGTACGTTGACGGCCGCAGGGAGGAGGACGACAAGGACCACTACGCCAACAAGAGGGTGCTGCTGGCGGGCGACCTTATAGCGATGGTGTTCAGGATTGCTATGAGGAGCCTTGCTATGGATATAAGGCAGCAGCTGGAGAAGCTGAGGGCCCGCGGCCGCAGGGTCAGCGCCAGGCTCATCATACGCTCCGACATTATAACCGGGAGGCTGCGGGAGGCGCTCGCCACGGGTAACTGGCCCGGTCAGAGGACGGGTGTGAGCCAGATACTCGACCGCACCAACCTAATCTCCACCCTTAGCCACCTGCGCAGGGTGGTCTCCCAGCTGAGCCGCAGCCAGCCCCACTTCGAGGCCCGTGACGTCCACGGCACCCAGTGGGGGAGGATATGCCCGTTCGAGACCCCCGAGGGGCCCAACTGTGGCCTGGTCAAGAACCTCGCGCTGATGGCCTACGTGTCGCCCCAGGTGGACGACAAGGAGATCGAGAAGCTGGTCTACAGTATGGGTGTGAGGGATGCGGTGGAGCTTTTCAACGAGGTGAGGAAGGTTGGCTACTACCCGCCGGAGCTGCAGCAGTGGAGCAAGGTGTTCATCAATGGTAGGCTGATAGGCTACCACCCCGACGGCGAGGAGCTTGCGAGGCAGCTGCGCGAGCTGAGGAGGAGCGGTAAGATCTCGCCGTACGTGAACGTGTCCGTGTACAAGAACCAGTACGTCACCGAGGTCTACATAAACACTGACGCCGGCCGCATACTGAGGCCTGTCTTCGTGCTGCGTGAGGGCAAGCTCGTGTTTAGCCCGGAGCACGCGGAGAAGCTGAGGAGGGGCGAGTGGAGGTTCAGCGACCTCCTGAGGAACGGTATAGTCGAGATGCTCGACGCGGAGGAGGAGGAGAACACGTACATCGCGGTCAACCCCCAGGACGCGACGCCGGAGCACACCCACGCCGAGATATGGCCCGCTGCGATAATGGGTGTCGCGGCTTCCACTATACCCTACGCGGAGCACAACCAGTCGCCGCGCAACACCTACCAGGCGGCCATGGCCAAGCAGGCCCTGGGCCTCTACGCTGCCAACTTCCAGATACGCGTCGACACGAGGGCGCACCTGCTGCACTACCCGGAGAAGCCGCTGGTCCAGACGAGGGCGCTCGAGGTGATAGGCTACAACCAGAGGCCCGCCGGGCAGAACATGGTGGTCGCGGTGATGTCGTTCACGGGCTACAACATCGAGGACGCGGTGATACTCAACAAGTCCTCTATAGACCGTGGCCTGGCGAGGTCGACGTTCTTCAGGCTGTACAGCACCGAGGAGCGCCGCTACCCCGGCGGCCTCTCGGATAAGATTGAGAGGCCGGAGCCCGGCGTGGAGGGCGCCAAGCCCCCGGAGATGTACAGGAAGCTGGATGCTGATGGTATAATCAGCCCGGAGGTGGAGGTGCGGGGCGGCGAGGTGCTGGTGGGTAAGACCAGCCCGCCGAGGTTCATGGAGGAGTACCGCGAGTTCGGCACCACCTCGGTTAGGAAGCGCGACACCTCGGTGACGATGAGGCACGGGGAGCGCGGCGTGGTTGACATGGTCGTGATAACGGAGAACATTGAGGGCTACAGGCTGGTGAAGGTTAGGGTTAGGGATGAGAGGATACCCGAGCTGGGCGACAAGTTCGCCTCCCGCCACGGCCAGAAGGGTGTAATCGGCATGGTTGTGCCCCAATACGATATGCCGTTCACCGAGGATGGTATAACGCCGGACCTGGTGATTAACCCGCACGCGTTCCCGTCCCGTATGACCCTCGGCCAGCTGTTCGAGACCATAGCCGGCAAGTACGCGGCTATAAAGGCAAGGTTCGTGGACGCCACCCCCTTCGCCAAGGAGCCTGTGGAGAAGCTGCGCCTCGAGCTGCTCCGCAGCGGCTACGCGCCCGACGGCACCGAGCTGCTCTACGACGGCCGCACCGGTGAGCTGCTCCGGAACCCGGTGCTGATAGGTATAGTGTACTACCAGAAGCTGCACCACATGGTTGCCGACAAGATGCACGCGAGGGCCAAGGGGCCCGTGCAGGTGCTCACCAGGCAGCCCACCGAGGGCCGCGCCAGGGAGGGCGGCCTGAGGTTCGGCGAGATGGAGAGGGACTGCCTCGTAGGCCACGGCGCGGCGATGCTGCTGAGGGAGAGGATGCTCGAGAGCAGCGACAAGTACGTGATGTACGTCTGTGAGCTGTGCGGCCACATATCCTGGTTCGACAGGAACAAGAGGAGGTACATCTGCCCCATACACGGCGACAAGGGCAAGATATCAGCGGTGGTGGTGCCCTACGCGTTCAAGCTGCTACTCCAGGAGCTCATGAGCATGTGCGTCATGCCCAGGCTCCGCCTGGCGCCTAAGCACGAGTGGAAGCCCGAGGAGTAACCCCTCCAACCCAGGCTCTTTCCCGGGATGCGCTCCCAGGCTCCACGTGTGCCCCGCGGATGGCGGCGGGGTGGTGGGCTGGATGGTTGTCGAGGAGAAGATAATAAAGGCGATTAAGTTCGGCGTGCTCTCCCCGGATGAGATACGCAAAATGTCTGTCACCGCTATAGTCACCAGCGAGCTCTACGACGAGGACGGCCGCCCCATCCAGGGCGGCCTCATGGACCCCAGGCTCGGCGCTATCGCGCCGGGGCAGATATGCCCCACCTGCGGCAACGACGCCAAGGGGTGCCCGGGCCACTTCGGCCACATAGACTTGGCGAGGCCCGTCATCCACGTGGGCTTCGCCAAGCACATATACGACGCGCTGAGGGCCACGTGCAGGAAGTGCGGCCGCCTCCTCCTGCCCGACGTCGAGGTGAAGCGGTACCTCACGCTGCTGGAGAGACTCGAGGAGCGGTGGCCGCTGCTGGCCAAGATGCTGGTTACAGTGGTTAAGAAGCGTGCGAGCAAGGTTATGGAGTGCCCGCACTGCGGGGAGAAGCAGTTCAAGATAGTCTTCGAGAAGCCCTACACCTACTACGAGGAGAGGCCGGAGGGTAGGATACAGCTGAACCCCATGGAGGTCCGGAGCAGGCTAGAGAGGATACCCGACTGGGACGTTAGGCTCCTCGGGCTCGACCCCATGGAGGCTAGGCCCGAGTGGATGGTGCTGACCGTCCTGCCGGTGCCGCCGATACAGGTTAGGCCCTCGATAGTGCTGGAGAGCGGTATACGCGCCGAGGACGACCTAACCCACAAGCTGGCGGATATAGTGAGGACCAACGAGAGGCTGCGCAGCCTCCTCGACAGCGGCGCGCCGCAGAGGCTGATAGACGAGCACTGGCTCCTCCTCCAGTACCACGTGGCCACCTACATCGACAATGAGCTGCCCAGGATACCCGTGGCGAGGCACCGCGGCGGCCGCCCCCTGAAGGGGCTGGCTCAGAGGCTGAAGGGTAAGGAGGGCAGGTTCCGCGGCAACCTGAGCGGCAAGCGTGTCGACTACTCGGCGCGCACCGTCATCTCGCCCGACCCGAATATCAGTGTGAACGAGGTCGGCGTCCCCTACGAGATAGCCAAGACCCTCACCGTGCGCGTCACGGTCACCCCGTGGAACATCGAGGAGATGCGCCGCTACGTGCTCAACGGCCCCGACAGGTGGCCCGGCGCCAACTATGTGATAAGGCCGGATGGGAGGAAGATAGACCTCCGCTACGCGGACCGGAAGCGTATAGCTGAGATGCTGGCTCCCGGCTGGGCGGTGGAGAGGCACCTCAAGGACGGGGATATAGTGCTGTTCAACCGGCAGCCCAGCCTCCACCGCATGTCGATAATGGCCCACATAGTCAAGGTGCTGCCTGGGAGGACGTTCAGGCTTAACCTGCTCGTCTGCCCGCCCTACAACGCCGACTTCGACGGCGACGAGATGAACCTCCACGTGCCGCGCACCGAGGAGGCACAGGCTGAGGCTAGGGAGCTGATGCTGGTCCAGTACCACATCCTCTCGCCGCGCTACGGCGGCCCGATAATCGGCGGCGTCCAGGACTACGTGAGCGGCGCCTACCTGCTCACCAGCAAGGCTAACCTACTGAGCCTCGAGGACGTGGTTGACCTGCTCAGCGCCGCCGGCTACCGCGGCGAGATACCCGAGCCGGCGGTGCTCAGCCCGAAGAGGAGGTGGACGGGCAAGCAGCTGATAAGCCTCTTCCTCCCCAAGGAGTTCAACTTCCGCGGCAAGGCCAGGGTGTCCTCGGGCATCTTCGCTTGCGAGGACGAGTGGTGCTGGAACGACTCGTTCATAACAATCAAGAAGGGCGAGTTGCTCACCGGTGTGCTCGACAAGAAGGCCGTGGGCGCGGAGCAGCCGGAGAACATGATGCACTGGCTGATAAAGGAGTACGGCAGCGACTACGCCCGCTACGTCTACGACCACATGTTCAAGATGTTCATAAGGTTCATAGAGAAGAGAGGCTTCACCATGACCGTGGACGACGTGGCGCTGCCGCCGGAGGCCAAGGAGAAGATACGCGAGATACTCCGCGAGGCCGAGAAGAAGGTCTACGAGGTCATCGAGCTGTACCGGCAGGGTAAGCTGGAGCCCGTGCCCGGCAGGACGCTGGAGGAGACGCTGGAGCTCAGGATACTCGACATCCTCTCCCAGGCTCGTAAGCAGGTCGAGGATATAGTTGTCAACTACCTCGACCCCTTCAACAACGTGTTCATAATGGCGCGCACCGGCGCCCGCGGCAACGAGCTAAACATAACCCAGATGGCCGCCCTGCTCGGCCAGCAGTCAGTGCGCGGCGAGCGTATACACCGCGGCTACCGCGGCAGGTTCCTGCCACACTTCAAGCCCGGCGACCTGGGCCCGGCTGCGAGGGGCTTCATCTACGGTAACTTCTACGACGGCCTGTCGCCGCTGGAGGTATTCTTCCACGCCGCCGGCGGCCGCGAGGGCCTAGTGGACACAGCGGTAAGGACCTCGCAGAGCGGCTACATGCAGCGCAGGCTGGTCAACGCGCTGCAGGACCTCCGCGTAGAGTACGACGGCACCGTGAGGACGCCGTACGGCGAGCTGGTCCAGTTCGTCTACGGCGAGGACGGCGTCGACCCGATGAAGAGCGCCCACGGGAAGGCGGTCAACATAGACCGTGAGATAGAGAGGGTGATAGGCTGGAGGGTCTAGCCCCTCCGTCCAACCACGCTCCCAGGGAGGTGACGGGCGGTGGCCGCGCCCAGGCTCGAGCTTGTCTATGACTGGGAGAAGCTCCGCAGCCTCATAGGCGAGCACCTGGAGAAGGCCCGGCAGACGCTGCCCCCGAGGATATACGAGGAGCTGGAGAGCAAGCTCCGCAGCACAGCGGAGAGGCACGGGCTCAGCCCCGACGAGGCCAGGAGGATTATAGACTACGTGCTGCAGGAGTACGAGTTCAGCATGATAGAGCCCGGCGAGCCCGTGGGCACCGTCGCGGCCCAGTCGATAGGCGAGCCAGGCACTCAGATGACTCTGCGTACCTTCCACTACGCCGGTATAAGGGAGTTCAACGTCACCCTGGGCCTGCCCAGGTTCATAGAGATCGTCGACGCCAGGAAGGAGCCCTCAACACCAGTCATGTACATCTACCTGGACGAGGAGCACCGGTACGACGAGGCCAAGGCCAAGGAGGTGGCCCGCAGGATAGAGTTCACCAGGGTGGTCAATGTAGCAGCAGAGATAGACCTCGACCTTATAAACACGAGGTTCGTCCTCCGCCTCGACCCCCTGATGCTCGAGGATAAGGGTGTGACCGTTGAGCAGGTGAAGAAGGTTGTTGAGAGGCTGAAGATAGGCAAGGTGGAGGTTGACCCGGAGAACCCGCTGGTGATATACATCTACCTCAAGCCGGAGGATATGACGAGCATTATCGACCTGCAGAAGAAGCGTGAGAGGATACTCAACGCGAAGATCAAGGGTATAAGGAAGATCCGACGTGTCGTGGTGCAGGCGGAGACCCGCGAGGACGGTACTACCGAGTACATTCTCGTCACCGAGGGTAGCAACCTGAAGGAGGTCCTCGAGGTTCCCGGCGTGGACCCGCGCCGCGTCTACACGAACAATATACACGAGATAGAGGAGGTTCTGGGCATTGAGGCTGCCAGGCTCGCCTTGATAAGGGAGATGAAGGATGTGCTGGACGAGCAGGGCCTCGACGTTGATATAAGGCACATAATGCTCGTGGCGGACGTGATGACTCAGACCGGGCGTGTGAGGCAGATAGGCCGCCACGGTGCGAGCGGCGAGAAGCCCAGCCCCCTGGCGAGGGCTGCGTTCGAGATGACCACCCAGATGCTCTTCGACGCTGCTGCGAGGGGTGAGGTGGACAGGCTGCTGGGTGTGACTGAGAGCGTGATAGTGGGCGGGATTATAAGGATGGGTACTGGGATGGTTGAAGTGTCCATGAACCCGGCGGCACTGGTTAAAGCTGCCCGCGCCGCTGGGGGCTCCGAGCAGGGTGGTAGTGAATGAGCGTGGCAGTTCAGGTAACTGATATAGAGCGCGAGCTTAGCAACGCGCTCAAAACCGGCACTGTAGTGCTGGGGTCGCGGAGGACGCTCAAGCTCCTCAAGACGGGCAAGGCCAAGGCGGTAATTGTCGCCGCTAACGCTCCGCCGGAGATAAGGGGGGATATACTCTACTACGCCAAGCTCGGCGGCGTCCCCGTCTACGTCTACCCGGGGACGAGCGTGGAGCTGGGAGCTGTTTGTGGTAAGCCCTTCCCGGTGGCGAGCCTCGCCATAGTCGATCCCGGGACGTCGAGGATTCTCGAGCTGATAGAGGCCGCCTCGAGCGGCGGGCAGAGCTAAGTGGGGGGTGGTGTGCGGTGACTGAGATAAAGCTCACGGCTGAGGAGATGAGGTACATAGCCCTCCTCCAGGACATCACCGGTGCGGTGGCTAGGGACTGTGTGGTTGACAACGAGAACAATAGGATAATCTTCGTGGTGCGCCCCGGCGATGCGGGCAAGGCGATAGGGAGGAGGGGCGCCAACATAAACAGGCTGCGCCGGATACTCAACAAGGAGATAGAGGTTGTCGAGTACTCTGACAATCTCGAGGAGATGGTTAAGAACATCTTCGCTCCCGCGAGGGTCCTGGGCACTAGGGTTGTGACGCGCAACGGCCGTAAGATACTCTATGTGACGGTCAGCCCCGAGGACAAGGCGAAGGCTATAGGCAAGGGCGGCAGGAAGGTGTCAATGGCGAGGATACTGTTGAAGCGGTACTTCGACATAGACGACGTTAAGGTGCGCTGAGGGGAGCGGCGGGTATAAGGGGAGGGCGTCTGGGCCCTCGGGTCACGCCTCTAGGTTATAACCCGGGCTGCAGGTGGGCCGCGCGGCGTGGGGGTGTAGAGCGGCGTGACGGGCAAGAAGTCGCCGAACGGGCTGTTCGCGGCCCGTAAGCTTAGGAGGAAGAGGCTCAAGTTCCGTTGGAGCGAGAGGGAGTTCAAGATACGCATGCTGGGTCTCAAGAAGAAGTACGACCCCCTCGAGGGCGCCCCGATGGCCCGCGGCATAGTGCTGGAGAAGGTTGGCGTTGAGGCTCGTCAGCCCAATTCTGCGGTGCGTAAGTGTGTCAGGGTGCAGCTGGTCAAGAACGGCCGTGTGGTGACAGCCTTCGTCCCCGGCGACGGCGGCCTCCTAGTCATAGACGAGCACGACGAGGTGCTTATCGAGGGCATCGGTGGCCCCCGCGGCCGCTCGATGGGCGACATACCGGGTGTGCGCTATCGCGTGGTCACGGTCAACGGCGTCTCCCTGAGGGCGATACTCGAGGGTAGGAAGCAGAAGCCGCAGCGCTAGGCCCCTCCGGGCTCCTCCATCTCCTCTCACGCGTCCACCCGGGGCCGGGATAGTTTCCCGCGCTTATATGGCGGCGGTTCTCGATAAGGCCTCCTCTGCGGCTCTTGCTCCCAGGTTTTTAAGGATGGGCACGCGCTTCTGGATGCGCCTCTGGGCCGGGTGTCGTGGCGCTGCGCGGCCTCTGGGGGTCTCAGTCCCTGCGTGTCCCCACGGGTTCCGGCGGCTGCTGGAGCGCCCCGCGTCTGGGGCTGTGTGTGGCTGGGGGTGGCGGGTTAGAGCTGTGGGTTTGGCGGGAGGTGTAGGGGTGGGTGCCGCCGCTCAAGGGTGGCGACGTCCTCTTGGAGGCTCGTAGTGTGACTGCTATGGTTATGCCGGGCGTCCACCCGGTCCCGGTTATCGTTTTGGAGCTGGAGGATGGGAGGGAGTTCATACTGTACCATGTGCCCCTGGAGATTGTCCGGGCTATAAACAAGCTTCAGAGCAGCGAGCCTGGGGAGATGGGCGACCGGGAGTCTGTGTTCGAGCTGATGGTTGATATGCGGGACCTCCTCTCGGGGCTGGGGGAGAGGCTCGAGTACGTCGTTATAGACGAGATTGACCCCCAGCTCTCCCTCTACACTGCGAAGGCCTTCTTCGACCTTGGCGGTATAGGGATGAAGAGGCGTATGATTCCGAGCCACGCGGTGTTCCTGGCCCTGCTCTTCGGCAAGCCCATCTACGTGTCTAAGAGGCTTGTTGACATGCAGGAGGAGTTTGAGGAGATGATGGGGTATGGCGGTGAGCTTGAGGAGTAGCCCCCGTCTGGGGAGGGTTTAACAGCCGCACCCCCGGGGGCGCGGCGTCCGGGTAGGCGGGAGAAGGTGCAGCCCGTCTCGGCGGGGTGCCCCGCGTCTTGGCTGTGGCGGCAGAGTTTGAGGGCAAGCGGATAGGCATCGACCCTGCGAGGATAAAGCTGTTCGGCAAGTGGAGCTTTGAGGGTATAGAGGTCAGGGACCCCAGCCTGAAGAGGTACATTAGCCTCAAGCCCGTCTATCTGCCCCACACGGGCGGTAGGCATGAGCACCGCCGCTTCGGCAAGTCTGAGGTGCCTATAGTTGAGAGGCTCATAAACAAGTTGATGAGGCCCGGCAGGAATATGGGCAAGAAGCACCTCGCCTACAATATCGTCAAGCATGCCTTCGAGATCATATACCTGCGCACGGGCGAGAACCCGCTGCAGGTGCTCGTCCGCGCCATAGAGAACTCCGCCCCCAGGGAGGATGTGACCAGGATAATGTACGGCGGTATAACCTACTTCGTCGCCGTGGACGTTGCGCCGCAGCACCGCGTCGATGTTGCGTTGAAGCACCTCACCGAGGGCGCTAGGTCGTGTGCGTTCAACAACCCGAAGCCTATCGAGGAGTGTCTCGCCGAGGAGATAATCGCTGCTGCGGAGGGCGACACGAGGAGCTATGCTATCAGGAGGAAGGAGGAGATTGAGAGGATTGCGCTGAGCAGCCGCTGAGGGTCATACCCACATACAAACCTTTATAAGAGCGGTCCCCGCCTGAGGCCCCTCCCCCGGCAAAGGAGTGGTAGACGATTGACTGTAAGGGGTGAGGCGGCATGAGCCAGGAGAAGCCGCACATAAACCTGATAGTGATAGGCCACGTCGACCATGGTAAGAGCACCCTGGTGGGCCACCTGCTGTTCCGTCTCGGCTTCGTCGACGAGAAGACGCTGAGGCAGCTCGAGGAGGAGGCTAAGAAGAAGGGTAAGGAGTCGTTCAAGTTCGCCTGGCTGATGGACAGGCTGAAGGAGGAGCGCGAGCGCGGTGTCACTATCGACCTGAGCTTCGTCAAGTTCGAGACCAAGAAGTACTACTTCACCATTATCGACGCTCCGGGCCACAGGGACTTCATTAAGAACATGATAACCGGCGCCAGCCAGGCCGACGCTGCCATACTCGTGGTCTCGGCGAGGAAGGGTGAGTTCGAGGCTGGCATGAGCGCTGAGGGTCAGACCCGTGAGCACCTCATACTCGCCAAGACCATGGGTATCGACCAGATAATAGTGGCCGTCAACAAGATGGACGCGCCCGACGTGAACTACAGCAAGCAGAGGTACGAGCAGATAGTTGCTATACTCAAGAAGTTCATGAAGGGCCTTGGCTACAAGGTGGACCAGATACCCTTCATACCCGTCTCAGCGTGGACTGGCGAGAACCTGATAGAGCGCAGCCCCAACATGCCCTGGTACAACGGCCCCACCCTGGTTGAGGCGCTTGACAACTACATACAGCCGCCCAAGAAGCCCGTCGACAAGCCGCTCAGGATACCCATACAGAACGTCTATACCATACCCGGCGTCGGCACCGTCCCCGTCGGCCGCGTTGAGACCGGTGTCCTGAAGGTCGGCGACAAGGTTGTCTTCATGCCGCCGGGCGTGGTCGGCGAGGTCAGGAGCATCGAGATGCACCACCAGCCCATAGAGAAGGCTGAGCCCGGCGACAACATAGGCTTCAACGTCCGCGGCGTCTCCAAGAAGGACATCAAGCGCGGCGACGTGGCCGGCCACCCGGACAACCCGCCCACCGTGGCTGAGGAGTTCACCGCGAGGATCTTCGTGATATGGCATCCCAGCGCTATAACCGTGGGCTACAGCCCGGTGATACACGCTCACACCGCCAGCGTGGCGGCGAGGATAGTGGAGATACAGGCTAAGCTCGACCCGAGGACCGGCCAGGTGGTCGAGAAGAACCCGCAGTTCCTCAAGATGGGCGACGCTGCCATAGTGAAGTTCAAGCCGATAAAGCCGATGGTCATAGAGAAGTACAGCGAGTTCCCGCAGCTCGGCAGGTTCGCCATGAGGGACATGGGTAAGACCGTCGGCATCGGCGTCGTCATGGACGTGAAGCCGGCCAAGGTCGAGATAAAGAAGAAGTAACGAGCCCAGGCCGACCCTCTAATCTTTTACCCTCTCCCGAAGCCTCAGGGGCCTCGCGCCTCCACTCTCTCCACCCCTAATCCCAGCTTGTCCCTCTGCGTTGTCCTGCGCAGGGCTATCCTCTCCCTAGCCTGGCTGTACGCTCCCGGTCTCCGGCTCCTCTGCCGTGTCCCTGGGCTGCTCTGGCTGGTCGCCGGGGCTGGTCGGGTTTCTGCGGCGTGGTGTACGGTTCTCTTGTCGTGGCCTGTTTGAGTGTGTCTGGCTTCTCATTGTATTGTTGTGCTGGTTGATTTGTGTCTGGCTGGGGGTCTTGGCGGCTTTTGTTTTAGTGGTGTTCGGCGGGGGCGTGGTGGGATTCGGTGGGTGTACGGTGGAGGGTCTTGACCCGGGTGCGGTTGCGTGGGTTCTTGCGTCTACTGCTATGGTAGTGTTTATGTCGCTGGGGTTGGGGTTTTTCTATGGGGGGCTGGTTAGGAGGAAGAATGTCGTCTCTACGATTATGCTGTCCTTTGTCCCTGTTGCTCTTGTGACGCTGCAGTGGGTGATGGTGGGGTTTAGCCTGAGCTTCGGCCGTGATGTGCTGGGCGGGTTTGTGGGGTTTGACTCTAGGTATGTTGGTCTTGCCGGTGTTGGGGTCGGGGAGGTTGCTGAGGGTACGGGTATACCCTTGTTGTTGTACGCGGCTTTCCAGGGGGCGTTCGCGGCTATAACCGTTGGTATTCTCTCGAGCGCGTTTGCTGAGAGGGTGCGGCTGGCGGGGTTCATGCTGTTCGCCCTGTTGTGGACGACGCTGGTCTATGACCCGGTTGCGCACTGGGTTTGGGGTGGGGGTCTGCTGCACCGGTTTCTGGTTGAGCGTCTCGGCGCGGCCCCCCTGGACTTTGCTGGGGGTACAGTGGTGCACATCACCTCGGGGTTCGCGGCGCTTGTGCTGGCCCTGGTTATAGGGGCTAGGAGGGGGTTTGGGGAGCGCGAGTTCCCCCCGCATAACATACCGCTGGTGCTCGTTGGGACTGCGATGCTCTGGTTCGGCTGGTTCGGCTTCAACGCGGGCAGCGCCTTGGCGGCCGACTTCAGCGCTGCCAACGCTCTGCTTGTGACACACGTGGCTGCTAGCAGCGGGGCGCTGGCGTGGATGCTGGTGGCCTGGCGCCGGGGTAGGCCGGGGAGCCTGGGGTTCGCCAGCGGCGCGGTGGCCGGCCTGGTGGCTATCACTCCCGCAGCCGGCTACGTCGACGCGGTCTCGGCTATCGTTATAGGCGCGGTGGCGGGGGTTCTGGGGTACTACATGGTGCTCTACAGGCTCCGCCGCGGCCTCGACGAGAGCCTCGACGCCTGGGCGGTCCACGGGATGAACGGGCTCTGGGGCTCGATAGCCACTGGCATATTCGCGAGGAGCAGCGTGGGCGGCGTCGGCGGGCTGCTGGAGGGCAACGTGGCCCAGTTCGCTGCGCAGCTTGTAGACGCAGCAGTGGCCATAGCTTACACCGTAGCGGTCACCTACGCTATAGCAGTGGCTGTGGACAGGCTGGTGGGGCTGAGGGTGAGCGAGACTGAGGAGTACGTGGGGCTCGACATATCTCAGCACGGGGAGGAGGCGTACGCGTGGGGAGGTGAGTAGCCGTGAAGAAGGTCGAGGCCATCATAAGGCCTGAGAGGTTCGAGCAGGTGAAGAAGGCGCTCGAGGAGGCCGGCTACACCGCGATGACAGTCTACGAGGTCCGCGGCCGCGGCGAGCAGAGGGGCATAGAGCTCCAGTACCGGGGGGCGACGATAAGGGTCGACCTGATACCAAAGGTTAAGATAGAGATTGTATTGGAGAGCGATGAGGATGTCGAGAGGGTTGTGAGGATCATAGCGGAGAACGCGAGGACCGGCCGGCCGGGGGATGGTAGGATATTCATCATACCCGTCGAGCGCAGTATAAGGATAAGGACGCTCGAGCTCTAGCCCCCCGCGCCCGTCCCCTCTTTCACCCGTCTCCCGCGGCTCCCTCCCCGGGGAGGGCGGCTGTGGGTTTCGACGCCCGTCTTCGGCTGGCGGCTAGTGGGTCTAGGGTGGGCAGAGTAAAGTGTCTCCCCGGCGGCCGTGGGGGCTGGTGTGGCCCGGGTTTGCCCCTCTACATTATCCTGTCGAGGCTCACCGAGAAGGGTGCCCAGACCCTGTTCCGCCGGCCGGAGCGTATGAAGGAGGTTAACGAGGAGCTTGAGCGTATGGGGCTGAGGGTTCTCGAGCAGTATCTCGTGTTCGGCGACTGGGACTTCCTCAACATCGTCGAGGCTAAGGATGATAAGAGCCTCGCCGCGGCGCTGATAAACCTGAATATGAGGGGTACGATAAGGACTACGACCTACAAGATTATGCCGGCCGACGAGTTGATAGAGGCGATAAAGGAGGCTGCGCGGGGCCGCGGCGAGGAGGCCTAGCCGCGTTCTCGGGGGCTCCAGACGCGGTGCTCTGAGGCGAGGTAGTTCGCCGTGAAGCCCGCCGCCACGCCCCCCAGCACTGCCTGCCAGGGGGCGGCGCCGAGTGCTAGGAGGAGGCTGCCGGCGGCCATGTAGAGGGTGAAGCCGAGCCCGGCGGCGAGGTGGTAGCGGAGCCAGTAGCGGAGGGCCCCCCGCAGCCCTGGGAGGCTGCGGCGCCCCCGGAAGGTCCACCTGTCGTGGAGTATGAAGTTCCAGGTGAGCCCCGCCTCCCAGCCCAGCGCCAGCGCCAGGGGGCCGGGGGCACCCGCTGAGGAGAGGGCCTCCGCCACGGCGGCGTTTACGAGCGTGCCCGTGGCGCCTACGAGGGCGAAGCGGAGCACCCGGTACCGGCTGAGGCGCAGCAGCTCCGCCACGTAGCCCGCCACGGTCGAGGCGCCGAGCTTGCTCTCCCCGTGGACGCGGGGCTCGAAGGTGTAGGCCACGTCGGCCACCCTGAGCCTCGGCTTTTTCGCCAGCAGCTCGAGCAGCACCTTCCAGCTCCTACCCTCAAGCTCCACCCCCTCCAGCGCCTCCCTCCGGACGAGCCAGAACCCGCTCATCGGGTCGCTGGTGGCCCTCGACTCTGGGAGGAGGAGGTGGGCCAGCAGCACCGCCGCCCTCGACATGAGGAGCCGCCGCCGGCTCCACCCCGCCACCCCGCCCCCGGGCGCGTAGCGGCTGGCGACGACGACGTCGTAGCCCCTCAGCGCGGCCTCGAGCAGCCTTGGAAGCACCTCCGGGGGATGCTGAAGGTCGGCGTCCATCACAGCCACGAAGCGGCCCCGGGCGGCGCGGAGCCCCTCGACTATAGCCGTGCCCAGCCCCCTCCTCCCAACCCT
>JAADFC010000036.1 GCA_013153105.1 Thermoproteota archaeon | reverse complement strand
GGGGCCGTAGACGAGCACCACGCCAGCGCGGGCGGCGAGCCTATCTAGGAGCCTGCAGGGTTGCACCGCTACGCAGGCCCCACCTCTCCCCAGGGTAGATGGGCTGGAGCCCCGGTGCGGGTGTGTAGAAGGCCTTGCAGGCCCGTGGCGTGGGGCCGGTGGCTGTCTGGAGCAGCCACGGCGGCTTTGCGAGGCGGCTACTCGACACGCTCCGGGGGCTGGGCCTCTCGGGGCTCATTCCCCGCGGGGAGAGGGAGTGCCTGGCGTCGCGGAGCCTCCTCCTGGACCTAGCGGATGCGCCCCTGGCCCCCAGGGGCTGCCTCAGCCACCCGGGGCTCGTGGCTGTCGACCGCGGTGACGTGTTGGGCAGCGTTATCAGGGTTGTCGAGGCGTTAAAGCCTCCCCGCGAGTACCTGCTGGGCATCGACCCGGGCGAGAGGAGGACGGGCCTGGCGTTGATGGCTAGAGGCTTCCTGGTACACGGCGAGGTGCTCAGAAGCGTACACGAGGCGGCCAGGCTGGCCTGCCACGTCGCCGGGAGGGTGACAGCGCCTCTGCTCGTGGGCGTGGGCTACAGCCCCGCCTCGCGCCACTACGCGCTGCAGGCCCTCGAGACGCTGCAGGGATGCGGGCTAGCGGCGAGGCTTGTGGACGAGCACGCCACCAACCGCGCCCTAGTGCCCGGCCTCGCGGGCCTCGACGGGGTGGCAGACCATGTCCGGGCTGCTGCCGTGATAGCCCTCCGCGCCACGCTCGCCTAACCCTCAGGGGTGCGGCCCCGGGCCGTAGGAGGCCTCTCCGCAACGCAAGGGCTGCAGGGGGTGCAGGCTTTGACCAGGGTCACGCTAGAGCTTGTAGAAGGCCAAATGGCTAGGCTACAGGGACCTGCCCGGCTGCGCGTGGCGCGTGGGCAGGTGATGATCCTCGGCGCTATATTCAAGCCGGGCGACGAGGTCTCGGTGAGCGAGTTCCGCAGCTATGCCGTCAAGGCGCTCGTCGACTCCAGTGTGGAGGTGTTACTCGACTATGGCGGTGTCGTAGAGAAGCCGAGGCCCGGCGAGGAGCCTCTCGACGAGTGGGTGGCGACAATCGATAGCCTCGTGAGGCGCGGCTGTAGAAGCTTCATGGTGCTAGGCCCGACCGACGCGGGGAAATCCAGTGTGACCGCACTGATAGTGAACCGCGCCCTAGAGTACGGCATGAGGCCCGGCGTCGTCGACGCCGACGTTGGCCAGGCAGATGTGGGCCCGCCGGCCTGCGTCTCTGCAGCGCTGCCGAGCCGCCGTATACTTTGGCTGCGCGAGGTTAGGGCGGAGAGGTTCCGTTTCGTGGGCTACGTGACCCCGCAGAGGGCGGAGAGGCGGATAGTGGCGGCAGTAGTAGACCTTGTCGAATGGCTCCGCCGGAACGGCGCCGAGGTGGTGGCGGTAGACACCGACGGCTGGGTGCAGGGGGTCAACTCTATCGAGTACAAGGTTGAGGCGGCCAGGTTCGCGTCGATAGACACCCTGATAGTCGTCGGCGACCAGAAGCTCTACCGCATGCTGGAGCGCCAGTACAGCCGGCTCGGCTGCGGCGTGTACTACCTGCGCAGCCCCCAGGTGAGGCGGGAGCGCGACCGCGGTGAGAGGCGCAGCCTCCGCGGGGAGCGGTACCGCGCCTTCCTCTCCAGCCTCGCTGAAAGGGTACTCGACCTCTCTGAGGTCAGTGTACAGGGGAGCTGCTTCTTCTCCGGCGAGCCGCTGCCGCCCGAGGTCGCCGAGGGCTACAGCTCAGTCCTCCGGGTGCCCGTTGAGGCAGCCAGCGAGACCTATGACACAGTCTACGTGGTCACACGCGGCCAGCCGGACCCGGGGGCTGTTGAGAAGCTCTCGACAGCGCTCGGGAAACAGGTGTACATACTCGACAAGAGACTCGTCCCAGGCACGCTCGCAGCCATTGTCGGTGCCAGCGGCGTAGAGGAGTCGCTGGCGATAATACGCGACATAGACCTGCGGGCGATGAAGGCAAGAATAGCCACCCCCCATGAAGGCGAGGTTAAGGGATTAATCCTGGGCGGCATCCGGCTGGGCGAGGACTTCGAGGAGACGGGGAGGCCGCTGCGATGCGTAATATAGACGGCTCCCTCGAGCCGGTGCTAAGCCTCCTCAGGGGCAGGGGCCTCCTCGACGAGGCCCGTGAGCCTCTGGACAGGGTTTACCAGGCGGCGGCCGAGATAGCCCGCCGCGACGGTTTGAGGGCCCTCCTCTTCCGGGTGCGCGGCTACCCCTGGAGGCTGGCCGCCAACCTGATAGTAAGCCGCCAGCTCCTCTACCAGCTCCTAGGCGTCGAGAGCGACCGGGAGGCATACACGCTCCTCGAGCAGGCGGCCTCTAACCCCGGCCGGCTGGAAAGGGGTGACTTCAATTCCTGGTACACACCGGTGAAAGGGGGACTAGAGGTCCTCCCCGCTCTGCGCTTCTACGAGGACGACGGAGGCCTCTATGTAACCTCGGCGGTTTTCATCGCATGCCTCGAGGACGCCTGCAACGCGTCTATACACCGGATAATGGTGGCTGACGACGCGAGCTACGCGGCTGTGAGAGTTGTACCCCGTCACCTCTACTCAATGCTCCAACGCTCCCCTGAGGGGCTGCCCGTGGCGGTGGCCATAGGCGTCGACCCCCGGATACTGCTGGCCGCGGCCTCCAGCCCGCCCTACGGGTTCTTCGAGCTAGGCCTGGCAGCCTCCCTGCTCGGGGGCAGCCTCTCCGTCTGCGAGACTCCCAGGTACAGGCTGCCCGTCCCCTGCGGCGCCTCCATGGTTGTTGAGGCTGTACTCGGGCCCGAGCGCGCCCCAGAGGGGCCCTTCACCGACCTCTTACAGCTCTACGACGAGCGCCGCGAGGAGCCCGTGCTGAAAATAGATGCAGTCTACGTTAACAAGAGGCGCGAGCCCATCATGCATGTAATACTCCCAGGCGGCGTGGAGCATATGCTGTTGATGGGCTTCCCGAGGGAGGCATCGGTGTACAACGCGGTCAGCCGCTCCGTGCCGAGGGTCAGGAAGGTCCGCCTCACACCAGGCGGCGGCATGTGGCTGCACGCGGTGGTCTCTATAGAGAAGCTCCACGACGGCGACGGGAAGACAGCCGGTTTCGCCGCTTTAGCCGCTCACCCCAGCGTGAAGCATGTAGTTGTCGTCGACGATGACATAGACCCGGATAACCCGCGCGAGGTAGAGTGGGCCATAGCCACGAGGCTCCAGGCTGACCGGGGCCTCGTAGTTGTACCCCACGCCAGGGGGTCCACGCTCGACCCCAGCGCGCGCGAGGGATTGACCACTAAGATAATCGTAGACGCCACGGCGCCCCTGGGGGAGAGGAAGAGGTATCGTAGGCCCCGCATACCCGGCGCTGGGAGGGTGGAGCGGTAGACATGTACCTGACCAGAGAGGAGGAGCGCATACTAAACGGGGAGGAGGGCGAGGCCAAGGCTGTAGCACTCAAGCTCGTAGTGAAGGTCGGCGAGGCGCTGGGCGCAGAGAGGCTCGTGGAGATAAACCATGCTCACGCGAGCGGCATCTCCTACGACAACATAGGCGAGCCAGGCCTCCGGTTCATGAAGAGGCTCCTCGAGAGCGGCGGCCGGGTGGCGGTGTTCTCAACATACAACCCGGCGGGGACAAGCTTTCTAGACGACGCCCCGGTAAACAGGGATCCCGAGCTCCTTCAGAAGCAGTTAGAGGTTATCCGGACGCTTGAAGCAATGGGGTTCCGTAGGAGCGCCACATGCATACCATACACCCTGAGGCAGCCGGGGCTCGGAGAGCACCTGGCATGGGGTGAATCGAGCGCGGTCGCGGTGGCCAACAGCATCTACGGGGCTAGGAGTAACCGGGAAGCGGGCCCCCTGGCTCTCGCCGCGGCGCTGGTGGGCCGAACCTACCGCTGGGGGCTGCATCTGCCGGAGAACCGTAAGCCGAGCATCCACGTCCGCGTCGAGACCGGTGTGGAGGGCGAGCTAGGGGCGGGCCTCGTCGGCTACATAGTCGGGAGGCTGTCCGGGAACCTGGTCCCCTACATCGACACCGGCGAAGGAGCCCTCGATGAAAGGCAGGGGATAGCCCTATGCGCGGCGGCGGCCGCCTCGGGCTCGACGGCCATGTGCCTGTTGAAGGGGCTGTCCCCGGAGGATCACGGGCCTCCGCGGGAGCCCATAGAAAGGGTGGCTATAGGCGAGGCTGAGCTCCGCGAGGCTCTGGATGAACTGTCCACAGCAGAGCCCGGTGAGGCCGAGGTGTTCTTCACCGGCTGCCCCCACCACGAGCCGGCCAGTATACTCGAGAAGGTCCGAAGCCTTG
Source organism: Thermoproteota archaeon (assembly GCA_013153105.1). GTDB lineage: Archaea > Thermoproteota > Thermoprotei_A > Sulfolobales > Pyrodictiaceae > QNYQ01. Next base: position 714 of record JAADFC010000036.1, on the reverse strand, counting down.
TCGAGAGATACGGTCCGCCCAGGCGGCCCCTATGGATAGCAGTGCCCGGAAGCGTCCCCCCAGGGCTTGCGGCTGAGGCCCGCAGGCTCCGGCGCATGAACATAGTGCTGCTACCGGGCACCTGCCTGGTGGTAACCAGGCTCCGCGGCCTCGTAGACACCGTGGCGACCGACTCGGTGAAAACAGCCTTCTACATAGCGAGACGGCACCGCACGCGGGTGGCGCTGGTAAACCTTGAAGACTATTTCCGGCTCCAGACGGGGCTCAGCCCCCGGCAAGTGGCCCCCTAAGGGGAGGCCGGCGATGCAGCTCGCCATAAAGCTGCGGGGCCTCGTCGAGGGCGAGGCGAGCGGCCCCCTGCTAGTCTACCCGCACCCCCTCTCCTTCTACGGTGAAGTCGACCCTAAGACCGGCCGGCTACCCGACGGCAGGAGCATGAGCAGCAGCATTCTCGTCATACCCGCGACGCGGGGCAGCACCGTCGGCAGCTACGTGATATACGCTATGAAGGAGTACGGCACCGCGCCCGCTGCAATAGTAGCAGTGGAGGCGGAGCCCATCCTAGTGGCCGGCGCGGTCATGGCCGGCATACCTCTAGCGCACAGGCTACCCCGGGAGGCGCTGGAGAAGCTGGCAGAACTCCAGGGTTGCAGGGCGACACTACACTCCAACCCGCCGGAAGCGCTCCTCCAGGTGGAGTGCAGGCAGGGGAGC
>JAADFC010000063.1 GCA_013153105.1 Thermoproteota archaeon | reverse complement strand
GGGCCACGGCGGGTCGGCCCTCTCTGCAGCCCAGCCGCGCCCGGCCCTCCAGCCCCTCGCCCAACACGATGCAGGCTGTTGAGTAGACGGATGTGGCTTGCAGGCTAGTAGCCTAGCCCGCCGGCTTGACCTATGAGGAGGCCATGCGCTGGGCCGTGGTGACCCGGGGGGTGAGCCTGTTAAAACGCTTGTCCCAAGCCCCGGTGCGCGCCGAAGAGGATTCGACCCACCCCCCAAGAACCAACCCCATAAAACCAGGCCTCAACCCCCGTTCAACACGACGAAGCCAGGTTCTCCAATAGGCCTCGCCCGCCCGCAGGACGCGGCTGTAGGAGGTGGAGGCCGTGAACCGGGCGCTAGCCATAGGCGTGATAGTCGCCATAGTAATCGTGGCCGCGGCCGCCCTCTTCCTAGCCCGGGGCGGCCAGCAGCCGGCCCCGCAGCAGGAGCAGCCGGCGGCGGGGCAGCAGCCCGCGGCGCCGGGCAAGCCGCAGCTCACCGGGAACCTCGAGGAGGACGCCCTCGCCATAGCAAGGTACCTCTCCGCCAAGGGGGTCAAGGAGGTCAGGTACACCGTCTGGGGCGTCGGCGACCCCAACAGCGTGCTCAGGAGCCTCGCGGTGGTCGAGGCGGCATATAGGCTGAACAAGCTCTTCCAGGAGAAGGGCGTCGACTTCAAGATAACGGTGGCCCACGAGTTCCGCCGCGGCGGCGGCGACCAGATGGCCGACGACTTCGCCAAAGCGTTCCAGAGCGAGACCAACCCGGACATCATGGCTAACAGCTACAAGCACGTGGCCAGGTTCGCCGAGGAGGGCTACATACTAGACATAACCGGCTACGTGGAGAAGTACATGGACACCGAGCTGGCCGACTACTACAAGAGCCTCCTCGACGCCGTCAAGTACAAGGGCCGCTACTACGGGCTGCCACAGGACACCGAGGCCAGGCCCCTCTACTGGCGCACCGACGTAGCCCAGTGCGTCAAGGAGAAGACCGGCACCGACATACTCGCCGACCTCTACGCCAGAGTTGAGAAGGGCGAGGTGACCTGGCACACCGTCTACCAGTACGCCAAGGCCGCCAAGGAGAGCGGCTGCAGCGAGTGGGGCGTCCTCCACCGCAAGGGCAGCGCCCACCCCGACCTCATACAGTTCATCTACGCGTTCGGCGGCCGCCTCTACGACCCCGAGACTGGCAAGCTGGTCGTCGACGTGCCGGCGGTCTACAAGTGGCTCTACGTCGAATGGAAGATGGCCCGGGACGGCCTGATACCCAAGGACATGATGGCCTGGGACTGGGCTAAGCAGATACACCCCACCGTGGTCTGCGGCAAGACCCTCGTCTGGATAGGCGGCACCTGGCACTGGACCGAGTGGCAGACCAAGCCCTACTGCCGCGACCCCCAGACCGGGCAGGAGCGGCCGCTGACCGCCGAGGAGGTCAAGAAGCTCTTCTACTACACCCTCTTCCCCGCCGGCGACCCCGGCGGGAAGCCGGTGACCCTCAGCCAGCCCTTCGTCTGGTACATAGCCGCCAACGCGGGCAAGGACAACCCCAACTACGAGGAGCTTAGGGACGTCTACCAGATGCTCGCCTTCCTCCTGGTAGTCAAGGCTAACGACCCCGACCTAGTCGCTATACACAGCATCATAAGCGCCCACGTGCCGATAAGGGAGGAGGCGGCGAAGCTGATAGCCGACAAGGCCTGGGTGGACAAGCTCGCCAAGCTGGAGGTCGACCTCTCGCCGGACGTGAAGAACGCGATAAAGGACATAGTGGAGAAGACGGTTAACCCGATAAACGTCGAGTTCCTGGCCGAGGCGAGCAAGATGCTAGAGTACACTAGGCTGACCCCCGTGCACCCCATGTACCCGGCGCTGGCGAGCATCTACGCCGACGCGGTGGACAAGGTGCTCCGGGGCGAGATGACGCCGGAGGAGGCGATAGAGTACATCAAGCAGAAGGTGAACGCCGACCCGAAGCTGGCTGAGGCTGTGGAGATAGTAGGCGAGATACCCAGGGACTGGAGCTTCCCCTAGCCCCCGGGGGCTGGTAGCCTTGCCGGGGCGGCCGCGGCCCGGGCCGGCGTTTTTCTTCCTCCTACCCGCGCTTGCCCTGATACTCGTCTTCTACGTGGTCCCCCTCATACTCTCGGTCTACATCGGGTTCACGCCGCTTAGGGACTGGAACCTCCAGCGCCTCGGCGAGCTGAGCCTCGACAACTACCGGAGGCTCTACCACCTCGTCCTCCACGACCCTGACCTGCGGAAGGTGGTGCAGACCACTATAGTGTTCACCTCCGTGACGCTCGCCGTAAACGTGCTGGGGGGCCTGGTGCTGGCGCTGGCCATGTTCTTCATGGATGAGTGGCTGAGCCTCCCCTACCGGCTGCTCTGGCTGCTCCCCCGTATGACGCCGGTGGCGGTGTACAGCCTGCTCTGGTACTACTTCTTCCTCCCCGGCCGGGAGGGTATACTCAACTCGTGGCTCATGAGCCTCGGGTTGATAGACGAGCCGCGGGCGTGGGGGAAGGACCCGGAGCTGCTGCCTTACAGTGCGTGGGCGATACTCGTCCTCGTAAACGGCTTCGTCGGGGTAAGCTTCGGCATGATAGTCTTCTACAGCGCTCTCAAGAGTATACCCCGGGAGCAGGTTATCGCGGCGAGGATAGACGGGGCCTCCACCCTGCAGCTGGCGAGGCACGTCCTCATACCCCAGATACGCTGGCACATAGTCTACGTCACGGTCTGGCAGTTGCTTAGCCTGCTCACCACGTTCGCCCACATATTCCTCCTCGTGGAGTGGGGCACGCTCGACCGCGCCTGGGGCAGCAACTGGGCCCTCTACGTGTTTAACACCGCGTTCCTCACCCAGGACCAGGGCTTCGCCGCGGCGGCGGCTACTGTGCTCGTCGCCGTGGGGGTGGTGCTGGGCCTCCTGGCCCTCAGGCTGATGAGGTTCCGCGAGATGATGGTCGAGCCGAAGGGCGAGCTCTAGAGGGGGTGGCCCGTGGTGGCGCTCCGCCTCAGGCTCCGCCGCGGAGGCCCCGCCGGGGAGGCGGCGGGGGCGGACGTGGAGACCCTGGAGAGGCGCAGGCTCAACCTCGTGCTCGGCCTCGCCGTGGGGCTGGGGCTGGCGCCGGTGCTCTACCTCTACCTGCTCCTCGTCCTGAGCAGCTTCTCGAACACAATGCTGACCAGCCTCCCGCTGCCGGGGAGCGGGGTGGAGCTGACGCTGCGGAACTGGGAGATGCTGTTCCGGGGCCAGGTGGCGCCGGCGGCGGGGAAGATATACACCACCAGGGACATAGTCTTGATCATCCTTAACACGTTGGTGGTGGCTCTCGGTGTCACCGCTGTGGTGGTCGCGGCGAGCGTCATGGCGGGCTACGCGTTCTCCAGGCTCCGCTTCCGGTGGCGCCGCGGCCTCATGGAGTTCATAATCCTGCTCCACGCCTTCCCCGGCGTCGCCCTGATAATAGCAGTCTACGCCGTCTACGTCTGGAGCCTGGGGCCGGTCCGGGAGCTGCTGGGCCGCGACTCGCTGGCGGCGTACAGCGTGTTCTACACGGTGCTGGCGAGGGCGAGCCTCGAGATACCCATGAGCATCTGGCTGATGAAGGGGTTCTTCGACCGTATACCCTGGGAGGTCGAGTGGAGCGCCCTCATCGACGGGGCCTCGAGGTTCACCGTGTGGCGCCGCATACTGCTGCCCCAGGTGAAGCCTGGCATAGCCGCGCTGGCCATCTTCGCCTTCCTGGCGGGCTGGGAGGACCTCATATACGTGAGGGTCTTCCTCTACCCCCAGGTTAAGACGCTGGCGACGTTTATAGAGGAGAGCGTCGCCGGGCTGGAGACGGCCTACCTACCCGTGGTCGCCGCCGCGGGCACCCTCTACCTCATACCCACCATAGTCTTCTTCATCGCGACCCAGAGGCTCCTCCTCGAGGCTATGAGCGGCGGGGTGAAGGGGTAGCCTTGGTGGAGGTCCGACTGGAGGGGGTATCCAAGAGGTTCGGCCGCGTGGTCGCGGTCGACAATGTTTCCATAGTATTCGAGGATGGCAGGTTCACGGTGCTCCTCGGCCCCAGCGGGAGCGGGAAGAGCACGATACTCTACCTCGTCGCGGGCGTATACAAGCCTTCGAGCGGCAGGATATTCTTCGGCGACCGCGATGTAACCAACCTTCCCCCGAAGGAGAGGAACGTGGGCCTCGTCTTCCAGAACTACGCCCTCTACCCCCACATGACCGTCTACGAGAACATCGCGTTCCCCCTCAGGCTCCGCGGCGAGGACGAGGCAGCCATAGACAGGAAGGTCCACGAGGTGGCCAGGCTGCTCCACATCGAGGAGCTTCTCGACAGGAGGCCGGGCCAGCTGAGCGGGGGGCAGCAGCAGCGCGTGGCGTTGGCCCGCGCCCTTGTGAAGGAGCCCGACGTGCTCCTCCTCGACGAGCCGCTCAGCAACCTGGATGCGCTCCTGAGGCTCACCATTAGGGGGGAGCTGAAGAAGCTGCAGCAGAAGCTGGGTATAACAGCTATACACGTCACCCACGACCAGGCCGAGGCTATGAGCATGGCGGACAAGATAGTGGTGATAGACCGTGGGAGGGTGCAGCAGGAGGGGCCCCCGCTGGAGGTCTACGAGCGCCCCAGGAACCTGTTCGTAGCCACCTTCATCGGGAGCCCCCCGGCCAACACGCTGCCCGCCACCGTGGAGCACCGGGACGGCTACCCGCTCATACGCGTCGCCGGCAGCCTCTACAGGCCGGGCGAGAGGCACGCCGCCAAGATAAGGGAGGCGGGCCTCGACAGGGTGGTGGTCGCCTTCCGCCCGGAGCATGCGAGGCTCGCGGAGCACCCGCCGGAGGGGGAGGACCTGGCCTTCGAGGCCGAGGTCTACCTGGTGGAGCCGCTGGGGAGGGAGAACATTGTAACCCTCGAGGCGGCCGGGATGCCGGTGAAGGTGGTGACGCCGCCGGAGGAGAGGCCCAGCGGCCGCCTCTACGTGGTTGTGCCGAGGGAGCGGGTGCTCCTCTTCGAGCCGGAGACGGGGCTCAGCCTCGACCACCTCTAGTAGCGGCGCTCGACGGGCCTCCACGTGGTTATCCTCACCGGCGCGTAGCTGAGCCTGACCTCGTCGCCGTGGAGGGTGGCGAGGCTGTGGCGGAGCCAGTTCTCGTCGTCGCGGC
>JAADFC010000029.1 GCA_013153105.1 Thermoproteota archaeon | reverse complement strand
GGTGGAGGGCCTCTACAGGGAGAGGGGCGGGGGGCCCGAGTACGCGAGCCTCCACCCGCTCTTCGGCCCCCTGGGCTGCCCAGCCGGGGAGACGGTGGCCGTCGTGCCCCTGAGGCTGGAGAGGTGGAGGGAGAGGCTGGAGAAGCTCCTCACCGGCCTGGGGCTGGTGTACACCTACGTCAGCGTGGAGGAGCACGATAAGGCTATGGCTGTCAACCAGGTGCTCCACCACCTGGTCTACGAGGTCCTCGGGGAGGCTATGGAGAGGCTGCGGGAGAGGCTCGGCGTCGAGCCGGGGCTCCTGAAGAGCCTCGCCACCTACAGCCTCAGGCAGACCCTCTCGGTTATGGCCAGGCTGGAGAGGCTGCAGGCTGTGGTAGAGGAGATTAGGAGACTCAACCCCTACGCGGGCGACGCCGTGGAGGCCCTCGCGGAGGTCGTCGAGGAGAAGGCTAGACTACTAGGCCGCGGCTCCTCACGAGGCTGAGCAGAGCCTCCGCCATCTCCTCGGCCCTCCTCCTGGCCTCGCTGCGGCGCCTCCTCCTCTCCAGGTAGCCCTCCTGCAGCTCCGCGGGTATCTCGGGCCTCCTCCTGGGCGGCGCGGGGCGGCCGTCGTCGCCTATGGAGACGAGGGTCGCGTAGAGGATGGCCATGAGGCTCTGCTCGTCCCTGCTGGGCCTTTCTATCCTCACCCTGAGCAGGGCCTCGACGCTCGTCCTCCCGGCGCCGGTGAGCGCCGCGTCTATGGACACTATGTCTCCGAGCCTGGCGGGGGAGAGGAAGAAGGCCTCGTCGAACCCCGCGGTCACCACGGGGCCGCCGAGGCTCTTTATCGCCGCCACCGCCGCTACCTGGTCTATGAGGTAGAAGAGCCTCGCCGCGTCCAGCACGCCGGGGAGCGTGAACGTGTCCTCCATGCTGACCACGTGGAGGCTCTCTATCCTCCCCACGCCGGGTATGCCGGAGGCGAGAAGCTCCCCCGCCTTCCCCCTGGCCTCGGGGAGCAGCCTCCGCCTCCGCTCCAGCCAGCCGAGGTGGACGCGGTAGAGGTCCTCCTCGCCCTGCCACCTCCCGCAGGGGGCCACCCTGACGCCGTGCCTCCTGCTACGCACCTCCTCGTCGACAGCCACGTAGGTCTGCAGGCTGGTGGCAACGAGCCTCGCCGCCCCGCCGCCCACCGGCTCCGCCACCGCGACAGCTGCAACGTCGAGGGTGTGCTCGGTGGAGCCGATTACTGCGGCGTAGACGAAGACGTTCTCGCCCAGCCTGCCGGGGCTGTGGATGTAGAGGTGCTCGATAGCCCCGAGGACCGCGTAGCCGCGGGCCGCCCTCACCGCCGCCATCGCGCCGGTCTCGAGGAGCCACCAGGCCGCGTAGCCGCCGTGGAGGGTGCCGTAGCGGTTGGCGTAGCGGGGGTAGATGGGACGCACGAGCTGGGCTATGGCCTCGCCGACGCAGAGGCTGGGGGCGGCCGTCAACAGCATCCCAGGAGGAGAAGCGCCCGGGGGGTAGGGGTGGAGGTTAAGACGCTAGCCGCGGAACCTCTGGTACCACTCCTCGTAGGCCCTTATCATCTCCGGCGTTATGCTCGGCTTCCTGCTCCTTATAGCCTCCACGAAGTCCCTCATCTCTATGGGGCGGGGCTCCCCCTCGCCGCCCCGCTCCTCGAAGAGCTCCCTCACGGTGCGCAGGTGGGCCTCCATAACTATGTCCTTTATGTCGCTGGCGCTGTAGCCCTCCGTCATGTCCGCGAGCTTCTCGAGGTCGACGTCGGGGGCTAGCTTGAGGTTCCTCGTGTAGAGCTTGAAGAGCTCCAGGCGGGCCCTCCTGTCGGGGGGCGGGATGTAGATCCTCTTCTGGAACCTTCTTATGAACGGCTCGTCCAGCTTCCACGGCTTGTTGGTCGCCCCTATAACGTATACGTGGAGCTTGTTGCTCTTGTCCTGGAGGCCGTCCATCTCCTTGAGGAACTGGTTTCTAACCCTCACCTCGCCGCCGACTTCGCTCTCGTGGACGCCGAGCAGGGCGTCTATCTCGTCTATGAATATTATCGCCGGCTTCCCGTTCCTCGCCGCCGCGCGCGCCTTCTCGAAGAGCATCCTCACCCTCTTCTCAGCCTCGCCCAGCCACTTGCTCATTATCGTCGCCGCGTCCACGTTGAAGAAGACGCCGTCAACCTCGTTCGCCACGGCCGCGGCGAGCATGGTCTTGCCGCAGCCGGGCGGGCCGAAGAGGAGTATGCCCCGGGGCCAGCCGAGCGGGAAGAGGTCCGGCCTCCTGACCGGGTAGATTATAGCCTCCCGTATCGCCTGCTTCGCATGCTCTAGGTCGGCTATATCGCTGAACCTCACCTTCGGCTTCTCGGTGACAATCCAGTCCTCCAGCTGTTCCGCCTCCCGCGGCGTGGCGGGGACGCCCAGCTTCTCTAGCTGCTCCACCCTCTTCACATACTGCTCCATGATGTTCCGGTAGACGCTCGCGAGCGGGTTGTCGGGGTAGAGGCGGAGTATCTTCCTCAGGACCTCTATGGCCTTCTTATAGTTGTTTATCGCCTCCTCTATCCTACCCTCCCTGTCAGCCTTCACCGCTGCCAGCGCGTAGCCCCGCGCCAGCATCTCCAGCCGCTGAAGCCCAGCGGACAAGGCCTACACCAACCCCGAAGCAGAAACATAGACTAGCGCCGCCGTCGCCGCAATAAAACCCCTAAGCCACCGTCCAACCCCTCCCGCCCCGGGGTGCCGCCGGGGCAGTGAAGACTGAGCCCCGCGCACGTGGCGGTCCCGAGGAGCCCCGACGTGGGGCGGTGAAGCCTCTAGGGGTGGGCTGAGCCCCCGGCGCAGCCCTCGAGCAGCCTCTGGATGGCCTGGTAGACGCGCTCCACGCCGGGGACAGCTACCACCGCCACTCGCCCGCCGCGGTCTTCTAGTATGAGCGCCTTGTCGGCGTGGCTCCCCACTATAACCACGGCGGCCTCCCTGCCGTCTCTCAGCTCGAACCTGCCCATGTGGATGCTCTTGGAGGGGTCGCTGAGGCCGTACAGCCTATACTTCAGCAGCGCTACCGTCTCCTTGCTTCATTAAGCATGCTGCCGACACTTGAAAGGCGCCACCGCAGCCGCCTAGGGGTTCTGCAGCTGCGGACCGCGTTTAAGGGCGTGTAACCGGGTCACAGTGTGACCGGGTGACGGCGGGTTGGCGGCTGCGTCGGAGACTGTTAGGGTCAGCTCCCACACCAAGAGGGTGCTCGAGGAGCTTCGGGCCCGGCTGACGCTGGAGACGGGGAGGAGGCTGAGCCTCCAGGAGCTGGTGGACGCGGCGGTGGCGGTGGCGGCGAGGAGGAGGAATGAGCTGCTCCGCGAACTGGGGCTCTGGCGGCCGCTCAGCAGGGAGGAGGCGGAGCGGCTCCTCGACGAGCTGACGATAGACGCTGACGTGGAGGACGTGGAGGAGGACCTGGACCGGGTGCTATACGGTGGCGGTGCTGGTTGACACCGGCGTCCTGCTCGCAGCCCTCATACCCCGCGAGAGGAGGCACCGCTGGGCCCGCAGGCTGCTGGCCGGCATCCTCGAGGGGAGATACGGGCCAGCCTATGTTACAGACTACATAGTCGACGAGGCGCTGAGCTACGCAGCCAGCCGGCTGGGCCGCGACGCCGCCGAGAAGCTGCTCAGCCTCCTCGTGAGGCGCCGGCTCCTCCACATAATACCGGTGACGATAGACGTCTTCTCCGAGGCCGTAGAGGTCTACGAGGCCCACCTGCCGAGGCTAAGCTTCACCGACGCCACAACCCTGGTGGTGGCGAGGAGCTACCGGATAGACCTGATAGCAACGCTCGACAGGGAGCTGGCCGCGCTGCATCCGAGCATCACACCAGGCTAGGACGACGCGGGGAGACGGGGGAGGGGAGGAAAAGAAGCCCTGGGAGACCCTCGGCGCGGGAGCGGGGAGGGGCCTACTGCTGCTTCTCCTTCTCCTCGCCCTTCTTCTCGTCCTTCTTCTTGGGCGGCTGCGGCTGGGGCGGAGGAGCGCACGCCACGGCTTACCACCTCCGGCGCCGCAGGGGCTGCTGGTGGGATAGTAGTGCTAGTCGCCGCTGTCCACAACTCATATTGACTTGGTAGCTCTCCTCATTCGATTGAAAAGTTCAGCTTGTAACCCCGCCCGGCCTCTCGCGTTTCTGGGTGGGGCTGTGGCCGTGCTCCTCGCCGTGTTCGTGGCGGGGCTGGCGCTGCTGGTGGCCGCCCTGCTCTACTACGCTGCCGGGGCGCCGGGGGAGGGCGAGCCCCAGGGGGAGGGGGGTTCCGGCGCCTGTGGGGTGCGGGTTAACACGCACCCGCTGGGGTTCACGCTTGTCGTCTTCTTCCTCTCGACCCTCTGGTTCAGGGTTAACAATGTCCCGGTGTTCCCGCTGGGCGCCCTTGTGGGGCTTCTGGTGGCGGTGTGGCACCGGGATATTGAGAGGGCTGTCCTTGGCGAGGACCATTTCGCGTGGATGCTGGCGTTCACCTTTATCGGCGCGCTGCTGGGGCTCCTGTTGTCCGCCGTCTAGGGCTCCAGCCTCTCCGTGGGCAGCTCGGGGTTGCGTATCTTGAACCTCTCCTCGCGGCTCCAGAGGCCTCTCTCGTGGTAGCCGAGGGCCTCCCAGAAGCCGTCCCTGTAGCCCTCCATTATCCTTATCCGGGTCAGCCACTTGACGCTCTTCCACCCGTAGAGGCTGGGTGCCAGGAGGCGGAGCGGCCCCCCGTTCTCCCGCGGGAGGGGACGGCCGTCGACGCCGAGGGCTAGTAGTGCGCGGCGGGCCTCGCTGCAGGGGAGCACCGCCGTGTAGCCGCCGGCGCTCTCGGCTGCGGCCCAGCAGCCCCCGCCGGGTATGGGGACGAGCTTCTCGAGGGGCGTCACAAACCAGCGGCGGCCCTCGACGCTCCAGCCGGTGACGCAGTGGAAGTCTATCCTCCTAAACTCCGCATCCACGAGAATCCCCCCGACGGTGAAGCTCTCGACGCGGCCCCCGGGCAGCTCCACCTCCAGCACGCCCGGATGCTCCGGCGCCGCTGGCTCGGCGCGGTAGACGATGAACCTGGGCACGGGCTTCTGCCTCGGGCCGCCCTCGGCTGGGGGCGGCGGCTCCCAGGCGGGGGCCAGGGGGCCCTCGAGGGGGCTGCCCAGCCTGGCCCCGGGCTCCAGGCCCTCCACGCGGCGGGGCAG
>JAADFC010000043.1 GCA_013153105.1 Thermoproteota archaeon | reverse complement strand
CCTCGCCCTCCCCAGCCTGCTTCTCCTCCTCAGGCTTCTTGCTCGCAAACTTTACATGCTCTATGAAGTCTATCTTCTCCACGTCAGGACGCATGAACCTGCCTATCTCATTCACTACTATCCTCTTCACTGTCTGCATCTCCTGTATAACCAGCGCCTTCTCGTTGAAGTGCACCTTGACGTGCTTCTCCTCGGGGACGTACTCGACGTTTATGTCCTCGTCGCCTATTATCGGCGGCAGTCTGCGGAGGAGCAGGTGCTTAACCTTCTCCGGGACGCTGCGCAGTACACGCACCACCTTAACCTCGGCTTCTAGAGTCTTGCCAGCCAAGGGGTGGTTGAAGTCGACTATGACGCGGCCGCCTGTGACGCTTCTTATTATGGCTAGCTTCCCGTTTATCTCGACTACCTTGCCTGGCTCCGGGTACACGCCGCTGCGCAGAAACTGTGACTTGTTCATAACCTTGATGTTGTTCGGGTCGCGCTTGCCGTAGCCTTTCTCGGGGGGTATTACAATCTTCGTTTCCTGTCCCTCGTCAAGCTTCTCTATAGCCTCCTCGAGGCCCTTTATCAGCCTGCCTTCACCGACGATGACTAGACGCGGCCCATAGCGCTCCTTGGGGTCGTAGATCCCTGCCTTCTCGGCTACCTCCTTTGAGGTTGTGTCTATAACCTCGCCGGACTCCTTCACCTTGAGCGTGTACTCCACGAGGACGAAGTCGCCCTTGTTTAGAGGCATAGCTCTCTCTACACCCCGCTCCTCAAGTACCAGCCGACGTCGAGGAGGTTGTGGATTAAAAGCCTCCCAGCCTTCCTGCGCGGTGCGCCGTAGCCTAGCAGTCCACCCTCGGGGTCTACGACGACTAGCGGTATACCCTGACGTGCGCAGGACTCGTCTATCTCAGTCTTCTCTAGCGATTCTTCAAAGATGTCTCTACCGTAGGTGAAGAGGTTAGCTGCATGTTCGCCGACGACTACATAGTGGCGCCTCGGTGTTATGCCCGCGCGCTCCGCGAGGGAGAGGAGGCCGAGTGTGGGCAGCAGCCGGGCCCCGCGGAGCAGTGCCACGGGTACGCCTGCGAAGAGGGGTGTGCCGCGCAGGCTGCGTGCCAGCTGCCGGTCTAGAAGGTAGAGTGTGCACCCGCCCTCGTCTACGGTGCAGCGGGCCTCTCTGCCTTCGAGTATCCGGGTGAACCCGTAGCATTCAAGCAGGCTGCGCAGCTTCCTTAGCGCTGCGGGCTTGTCTGCTACCCTTTCTTTGCGAGTCTGCATATTGTGAAGCCCTCCGTGTGGTGTATGTGGGGGTAGAATCGCCTGCATGCATCGCGGAGCCGGGGGTCCAGCTGGATGCCGGCGTAGCTGGTTATGCCGGGGAGGCCGTGCTGGAGAGGGTTTCTCTGGGGTTCAAGCCCCTCGAACGCTTGTAGTATGCGCGTCAGCAGGTACTCGTTCTCCTCGACCGATAGGCTGCATGTCGCGTAGACGAGCGTGCCGCCGGGCTTTAGGGCCCGGTAAGCGGCTGCAAGCAGCTCGGCTTGGAGGCGGACGCGGCCGCGTATATCGTCGAAGCTCCGTGGCCACTGCCCCTTGGGGAAGGGGGTTAGCCCTTCACCGCTGCAGGGCGCGTCTAGGAGTACTGCGTCGAAGGCGCCTAGGCTGTCTAGCTGCCGGCCATCCATATGGTAGGCTGCTATATTGCTTGCTGCTAGGCGCTGCGCGTTGTTGCGCAGCGCCCTGAGCTTCCTCCTGTTTATATCTATGGCTGCTATTGCCGAGTCTGGCCTGTGCTGCGATATCTGTGTGGTCTTCACGCCTGCCCCGGCGCACTGGTCGGCTATCCTGGGCTCTCCCGGCAGTTTCTCGGGCTCCATTGCAGGGACGGCGAGCATCGAGGCTGGCCCTTGTATAGTGTATAGGCCCCTCATGTACTCCCGGGTGGCGCCCGGCGATATCGGCGCGTGTTTTATGACAAGTCCGTAGCCTATGTAGGGGTGGCGTTCAACCTTGAAGTTTTTCGCCTCAAGGCTTTCCTTTACCTCTTCTACATCAGCTTTCAGCGTGTTAACTCTTATTGTAGTCATTATCTTTGTATGGTCTGTTTTGAAGTGTTTAAGCGCCTCTTGTAGGCCCAGCAGCTCTATGTACCTTGCCGCGTGGTGTGGATGGAGCCACCCGCCTACCCTCCGCGCTAGCCTCTCCGCATCCCGGCCGTGTGTTCTCCACAGGCGTGCATGAACTTCCTGTAGTTCGCTCTCTATGGTGCGCAGCAGCTTCTCCAGCTTTTCTGCCGGCCGCGAGGCCGTCACCCGCGCGGTATCATGTGCGGGGGCGGCGATAGTTGCGGCGGGGGCTCTTTGTTGGCAGGTTTCAGCCGCCTCACTATGGCCATTTCCATGCCTTGAAGTGGATAGTCGAGAAGGGGGGTGTCGATGAGGTTGTGGTGGTCATCGGCTCGGCCCAGGAGAGTCATACGCTTCGCAACCCGTTCACGGCTGGCGAGCGGTTCGAGATGCTGTTGAGGGGGCTCCGTGAGACGCTGGGCTCCAGCCAGGGGTTCATCATAGCCCCGGTTCCTGATATAGCTATGAACTTTGTGTGGACACGCTACCTGGAGATGCTGCTGCCGTCTTTCGATGTGGTGTTTACGAGGAACCCGCTTGTTGCAAGGCTCTTCGAGGAGTATGGGTACGAGGTGCGTATGCAGCCGGCCTTTGATAGGGAAGTCTATAGCGCCACGCGTATCCGCGAGATGATGCTCCGGGGCGACGCGCGCTGGCGCGAGCTGGTGCCCAGCAGCGTGGCTGAATACATAGAGTCTATCGGGGGTGTGGAGAGGCTGCGGAGGCTGGCGGGAGGTGACTAGGGGGTTGAGCGGGGTTGTCGAGATAGATGGCAGCTTCGGCGAGGGTGGGGGCCAGATTCTCCGGACTAGTTTGGCGCTTTCAGCGTTGACCGGGAGGCCGGTGAGGATCTTCAATATCAGGGCGAAGAGGCCGAGGCCGGGGCTCCAGAGGCAGCATATGGTGTCTGTGAAGGCTGTCGCCGAGCTTGCTGGCGCCAGGGTGGAGGGGCTGAAGCTGGGCTCTACAGAGATAGTCTTCTACCCGGGCCGCATACGGGCTGGGCGCTTCCGCTTCGATATAGGGACCGCTGGTAGCATAACGCTTGTTCTTCAGGCTATACTGCCGGTGATGGCCTTCGCGCCGGGCCCGGTGGAGGTTGAGGTTAGGGGTGGTACTGATGTCCCCTGGAGCCCTCCGGTTGACTATGTTCGGCATGTGCTGCGTCGTCTGCTTGAAAGGATGGGTTACCGCTTTGAGGTCGTAGTGAGGCGGCGTGGCCATTACCCGCGTGGCGGGGGTATAGTGGTTGCTCGCGTCTCCAATCCTCCAGGTAGGCTTGAGGCTGTAGAGCTTGACCGCAGGGGCGAGGTTAGAGCTATTGAGGGTATAAGCCATACCGTGCGCCTGCCTGCTCATGTGGCTGAGAGGCAGGCTAGGGCTGCCGAGAGGCTGCTATCGCGGCTGGGGGTGCCGGTCAAGATAGAGGTGGAGTACTATGACCCGCGTCGCGACCCTCATCTGGGGCCTGGCAGCGGGATAGTGGTGTGGGCCTATACCGAGAAGAGCGTGCTGGGCGGCGATGCCCTGGGCGCTAAGGGTAAGCCCGCCGAGCGTGTGGGCGAGGAGGCCGCGGCGAAGCTTCTCGAGGACCTGGAGACCGGCATGGCTCTGGATAGGCATGCGTCCGATATGCTCCTCACATACGCCGCCATAGCTTGTGGCCGGAGTGTTCTCGGAGGCTCGAGGCTCACAAGCCACGCTGAGACGAACATGTACATCATAGGCAAGATACTGCCGGAGGCAAGGTTCAGGCTTGTGGAGGGGGGCGATAAGGATAAGCCGTTTACTGTAGAGGTTGAGGGGGCCTGTATTCAGCGTGAGAAGAGCCACGTGGCGTAGCGTTTCACGCATCCGCGCAGCGCAGCTTTGAGTTCCTGCAGGCCGGCCCCCTGGGCGGCTGAGATTAGGAGAGGCTGGCTGCAGAGGCGGTTCTCGAGGCCCTCCTCTCGTATAGCTTCGACTGCCTTGCTCCCTGCATCCTTGGCTGCGTGGGGGCCGGAGAGGTCAACCTTGTTTACTGCTATAATTAGGCCGCGCTCGTAGCCTTTTATCATTCTCCTCGCGACGTCTCTCAGCAGCTCCACCTGCTCGTCTATGTCCTGTATCCTTTCGGGGCTCGCGTCGAGGAGGAATAGTACTACGTCGGGTAGTGCTGCGAGGGCCGCGAGTGCCTTCCGCTCTATCTGGTTATGCATATGCCAAGGCCTTTCGAGTATACCCGGGGTGTCAACCATGTAGAACGCTGGGAACATGTCGGAGACTTTTCCGACTATTACGGTTTTAGTCGTGAATGGGTATGCCGCCACCTCGGGCTCGGCTGTGGAGAGCCTCGACACTATAGTCGACTTGCCAACACTCGGGATGCCGGCCACTACAACAACCGGTAGTCCCTCGCTTATAACATGCGTCTTGAGGAGCTCTATCCTCACACTGCGAAGGAGCTCGAGATCACGTCTCCTTCTGCGTACGACCGAGAGTATTCGCCCGCTGCCCTCTCTGCGCAGCCGTGCCGCCTCGCGTGTGGTCTCCGCGGATACTATGAGCAGACGGTACTCGTCCCATATGTTCTTAATTACACGTATTGAGGCACGTATGCGGGCTAGTGCCTCGGTGTAACGGTCTAGCCCTACGAAACCGTCCACGAGCAGGCGGTGGAATGTGCTCATCTCCTCGGGTCGGGGCATCTCTAGGGCTCTCTTCAGCCTGCTCACAGCCACGTTGTACACTGTCTCGAGCCGTTTTACCTCGAACTCGAGCCGACCTTGCTTTCCGGGCCTTCGCGGTCGGAGCTTGCGGTAGTGCTCGCCGACAGCCGCTACTATCTCCTCCGCCGTGTATATGTAGAGCCTTTTTAGCCTCGCGACTAGGGCCGTGAGCTTCTGTGCTTCTATCTGCCTCTGCAGCCAGGGCGGCTGCTCCCGGGCTTCTCTAGACTGCACTTTGTTCCAGCCCCAGGCGGGGGTGGCTCTGGTACACTGCTCTTATCGCCTTTTCACGCCCGCCCTAGGCTCTCGCGAGTACCGCGGCTGGGCTCTCTATTGATAGGCACTTTCTGACCTTCCTAGCTATAGCCAGGACTTTCCTACGTTCTATGCCATAGTTTTCTGCAAGCTCGGCGTATAGGGGGTATGAGCCCATCTTCAGCATGTACGCTACATGTATAGCTGCAGCCTTCTCCTCGCCTCGCCGTAGTTTCTGGACTAGACGCCTTATGCACGGGTTGTCCCTTAGCATGTCGAGCAGGTTCTCTGGCTTCTCCAGAGCCAGGGATGCCGTGAGCCTATCCACCGCGTCGGCGCCAAGTATTAGAGACAACTTGGTCAGCGCACGCGCCTCGCGGAGCCTCGAGGCGCCCTGCGCCCTGCGCACGCCCTGGGGTTTGACCGGCTCCTCCCGCGGCGCAGTGGGCGCGAAGTCGAATACCTCCTCCTCGATTACGGTGCCGCAGCTTCTACAGATAAGCTGCCCTGTGTGGTAGTCGAGTACTACATTGCCGGAGCCGCAGACGGGGCATCGTATTACCCTTCTGGTAGCGTAGAGCTGTAATACCTGCATTGGGTACGCGCCCCCTTTGTCTCGGGTTGCCCGTCTCGGCAGGGGAAAATCGGCGCGAGAATGGGGGCGGGTTGACCGAAACTATTGTGGAGGGCAGTGGAGTGTTATAGCTCGGCGGAGGGACGGCTAGAACGGTGCCTACGGTGCCTGCTGGCGCTGGTCGCGGTCTACTGCCGCCGTTCCGGGGCCTAGCTGTGGGTACCGAGGAGCCCGCATGGATAATGGGGGGCACACCCGCGCTCAAGGCTGTGATCGCGCTGAACGTTATCGTCTACATTGTTACGTCGTACTCAACGATGTTCACACAGACTACGGTGGAGTGGATATCGAGGCTCGGGTTCGTGCCTGCACAGTTCCTTGTTGAGCCTAGAAGCTTCTATAGGGTTTTCACGGCGATGTTCACGCACGCCGACATATTCCACATATTCTTCAACATGTACTTCCTCTACCTCTTCGGCCGTGCTGTCGAGAGGACGCTGGGCTCCGCGAGGTTCCTCGCGCTGTATCTGGCGAGCGGGGTCGCTGCAGCGATGTTCCATACAGTGTTCACCTACCTACAGAGCCCCACTGCGCTTGCAATACCCAGTGTCGGAGCCAGCGGCGCCATAAGTGGCGTCTTGGGGGCATACATGCTACTGTACCCGGGCACTCGGCTGGCTGCATGCTTCTTCCTGCTCTTCGTGCCGGTATGCTTCGAGATGCTCGCAGCCTACTATCTACTGTTCTGGTTCGCCGTCCAGGTGCTAGAGGGGTACTTCGCGCTGAACAGCCAGGTAGCCTTCTTCGCCCACGCAGGCGGGTTCATAACCGGCATAGCGCTCCTACCCTTAGTCGTTGATAGAGTACGGCTCCGCTACCTCCAGTATCTCCGTGCACCAGTCCTCTTCGGCGGTATACTGCGGTTCATACCATGGCGCCACCGCGGGCTATCAGCCACAGCCAAGAGCCTCTTCGCTGCACTCTCCCTAACACTCCTTGCAGGCGCTGCGTTCAGCTACGTTATCGTATCTACGAAGCCTGCCCTGCTCGCAGGCTACACAGCCGAATGGACAGCCGGCAACGCCGCCGGTGCCGACCGGTTCTACGTGATCAAGGCGCCCGGGATACGGGCCTTCCCGGTGGTAGAGGCTGCGGCCAGCTTGCCAGGACGCATACTAGTGGCCACGCTTGACGCGCTAGGCGTGCTGGAGGAGCCTGCAGGCCGGGTACAGCTGAGCAAACCCATACGCATAGTGGTGCCATTAACCTTCTACCGGAGTCTCGAGGTGACTGTGGTGCCGCTAAGCATCGAGGTCTCCTACACTCCGGCAGGGCTGCTAGAGGAGGCTAAGGTAGTTGAGCTTGTTAGGCCAACCTTCTTCTTCAGGAGCTTCCAACTCGAGGGCCACGTAGTGCTCTTCGGCGAAACAGATACGAGGGAGGCCCTCCAGCTGCTGGCGCTAGCCAACATAGCTCTGACCCTGGCCGCACTCTATGTAGTGCTCTATCGGGACGAGGAGTATGTAATAGCACCCGAGTTCTAGCCCCCGTAGAGGACGCCGATGAGGATGGCCGTGAACCCCGACCCCCTTCCGGGGATGGCGACGTGTTTCAAGGCCGAGGCATCAGCTTTAAGAGCGGCCGGCTTGGCCACCGCGTCGCAGCACGGTGCTGAGGGATGCAGGTTCCGCGCCTCTAACGGCCTCACCGTAGCAGTCCTCGGCGCCGGGAAGATAGGCTCGATAATAGCCATGCGGCTCGCCGAGTGCGGCCACCGTGTAATAGCCACGGCGAGGAGCGGCGAGCGCATAGAGCGGCTGCGCCTCATGGGGCTCCAGGCTACCCGCGACAACCGGCGCGCGCTGCTAGAGTCCCAAGTGGCCTTCATAGCCGTGAAACCCTACCAGTACCCCACCCTGATCCGTGAGATAGAGGGCGCCACCCAAGGCAAGGTAATAGTATCAGTTATGGCCGGAATCCCCCTGAAGCTCCTCACCTCCACCCTGCCCGGCGCCGAGGTCTATCGCGCCATGCCCAACCTAAACGCTCTCATACGCCGCAGCTCGACAGCGCTCGCCTCGCCACCGAGGCCACAGCGTCGGGAGCTTGTGGTGCAGCTCCTAAACTGCCTGGGAAGCGTCTACGAGATACCGGAGGAGCTTATGGACGCATGGACGGCAACCATAGGCTCGGGGCCGGCCATAATAGCTGAGATAGTCGACTCGCTAATCCTGGGCGCCCTGGCAGTCGGTATACCCCGCAACCTAGCCTACAACGCTATACTAGACATGCTCGTCGGAACAGCCGAGTACCTACGCGCCAAACCCGAGCACCCAGCGCAGCTTAGGGATGAGGTCACCACCCCCGGCGGCACAACCATAAGAGCGCTAAAAGTCATAGAGGGCAAAGGCGTCAAGTCAGCCATAATAGATGCTATAGAAAAAGCGACCGCCAGAGCTAGAGAGCTGGCCAGAGAGATTGAGAAAAGTATCACCACTAACATGGACTCAACCGGCTCCAAGGAGGCTCCCGGCGGCAGCTAACGCCGGTGCCACCCGCTGCAGACAGAGCCTCGGCGCGAGGCTGCAGTGAGCCTCAACAACCACGAACCCCGCAAGCTTGGCCACACGCCTCCACTTCTCCCAGTCTACCCCACCACAGCCCGGCGGAAGGTGCTCATCGCGGACACCACTATTGTCGTGGACGTGGAGACAGAGGGGGCCACGCAGCTCCAACCCCGCTGGGTCGTCGCCCCTGACATTGGCGTGACCCACGTCGATACAGAGCCCCACGCCATCTACATCTCCTACGAGGGCAGCTACGCTGGCCAGGCTGTCCCAAGGCTCACCCTCAACCAGGTTCTCGACATAGATAATCACGTCTTTCTCAGCAGCCTCCCGCGCGAGGAGCGTGAGCAGCCTCCGGTTGGCCCAGCTAACCCTTCCACGGCCGGTGACCCAAGCGGGCAGCGGGTGCAGCACAGCCGAGCGGACGCCATAGCCGGCAGCAAGGTCTATCAGCAGGGCAAGCTCCCTGGCAACCCGCTCAATACCAGCACCCATGAAGGCTGCCAGGTAACGCTCCCAGGGCAGGTGAACAGACTCAACACGGACACCCGCCTCCGCAGCCGCCATGAAACTGCGCACATAGAAGCCGTACATGGAGTACGGGTCGACACCGGCAAGGTGGAGGTTGTAGAAGTTCAGCTCTACACTGTTGAAGCCCCGCTCAGCTAGAAGTTGCAGGGAGTCCCAGGGCGGCAACGGTAGGAGGGCTGTAGAGGGCAGAAGCTTCATGGAGTCGCCCGCCCCGCTGTACGTCAGGCTTCCGTCTTCACTGTACCGGTATAGGCGCCTATCCTGGAGGCTATCCTTGCGAACCTTGCAACCCTCCACAGCTCCTCTATACTAGCCGCTCCAGCGTAGCCTAAGCCCGCCTTGACACCTTCAACGAACTCGGCAACAACCTTCTCGAGGGGGCCGCGGTAGGGTACAAGGCCTTCAATACCTTCCTCCACGCGCTTCGCGACCCTGCTATAGCGGTCCACCGCGAAGCGCCTCTCCATGGCACCCCTACTGGCCATACCCCTGTAGGGCTTGTAAGCGCGTCCACCAACCCGTATGAGAGGCGCGGCAGCTTCATCGGTTCCGGCTAGCATGTACCCGCTCATTACGGCCGACGCGCCTGCCGCCAACGCTTTAACAGCATCGCCGCTGCCGCGTATACCTCCATCAGCTATTATCGGCACCTCGCCGGGGTCGACCCCAACCTCTTCAAGGCCGCGCCTCGCCATCATTACTGCATACAGTGTGGGAGCAGCGACGCCCGCCACCCCACTCGTGGTACAAATGTTTCCTCCCGCTATGCCTACGCGGAGGCCATCCACACGCTCCACTATGGAGAACGCGTCCACAACAGCCTCGCTTGTACCGATATTTCCTACAACCAGGTCACTGACCAGATCCTTGGCGAACCTTCTCACCGCGTTCATGACGTTATCGTTGTGAAAGTGAGCTACATCGATTACCAGTATGTCAGCTACTCCATCGAGCATCTTCACACGCTCAACATCGAAGGGCGACACCGCCGCGGCAACCAGAAGCCTGCCCTCGCTATCCACCGCCGGCTGATAGTCGCGGAGAGCCTCGTCAAACACCACCGTGCCCAGGAACACGCCACCCTCCCCGGTCAGGGCAACCGTGTCGTAACGGCCCCCACGCAACACCTCCAACGCCTCCCTAAGGGCATCAATGGGGTATACTGCCTCTCCACGCGCGTACTTCTCTACACGCTCGCCACATCGGCAGCCGGCCAGGTCTGTGAAGCGAACCGTGCCCACCGGCCTCCCGCCGGAGACTAGCGGCAGGTTGCGCAGGCCTAGGCTACGCATGTACTCCACTACCCTACAACACTCGTCGCCAGCCTCTACATAGAGCTCTGCAAGCTTTACCTTAGGGTGTCTCTTCACCTTCTCCACGTGGTTTAGCTGTTCTTCCCTACTCATATTCCTGTGTATGACTGCCACGCCCCCAAGGAGCGCCAGGCTGACTGCGAGACGCCACTCGCTCACAGTGTCCATCGGGGCGGCTATAAGCGGGATTCTTATGCTCGTCCTGCGGCTGGCCTTGGTTGAGATGTCGACCTGCCATGGTTCAACGCGGCTCCTACCCGGTAGGAGTATCACATCGTCAAAGCTGAGGGCCTGCGGCAGCCCATCCCCGCTCATCAATCCCAGCCTATGAGGGGGCCGGCCTCTACGGTGGCTAAATAGAAGCCTCGCCGGCGGGGGGCTGCCAGCCCCACGGGGGCCAGGGGCGTGGCTGCGAGCAAGCCTGCGCCGAAGGTCCTGGCGCCGAGGATAGCCGAGGGCAGCCGCGGCGATAGGATAGTCGTGGTGGGCTTCGGCGGCCAGTACATGCACCTCATAGCGCGCCGCCTCCGGGAGCAGGGGTTCTACAGCGAGATAGTACCCTACTACGACACGCAGCGGCTGCAAGAGGCGGCCAGGGACGAGAGGGTGCGCGGCTTCATACTCTCCGGGGGGCCCCCCAGCGTCTACGCCGAGGACGCGCCACGTGTGCCCGAGTGGCTGCTGGAGACGGGTAAGCCTGTGCTCGGGATATGCTACGGGTTCCAGCTGATGACTCATATGCTCGGGGGCCGCGTTGAGAGAGGCTGCGGCGAGTACGGTAGGACCAGGGTGGAGGTGCTCGCCCCCGGCGACCCTCTCTTCAGGGGCTGGGGCGAGGAGGAGTACACATGGATGAGCCACGGCGACTGCGTGAAGGAGCCACCGCCGGGCGCTGAGGTCCTGGCTGTGAGCGAGAACGGCTACATAGCCGCGTTCAGGCTCGAACGCGGGGGCGCCCCCCTCTACGGTGTCCAGTTCCACCCCGAGGTTAGCCACACCCCGAAGGGCAAGCTGCTCCTCGCAAACTTCGCCCGTAACGTCGCCGGCGCGGAGGCCTGGTGGAGCCCCGGCGGGCTCGCTGAAAGGCTAGTGGACTGGCTCCGAGAGACTATTAGGGAGGGTAAGGTTATCGTGGCCGTCAGCGGCGGCGTCGACTCCACCGTGACCGCCGTGCTTCTCCGCAAGGCTGTGGGTGACAGGCTTGTCGCAGTACTGGTGGACCACGGGTTATTCCGCGAGGGAGAGGTAGAGGAGACCGTTGAGACGCTCCGCAGCGTCGGGATAGAACCCGTAGTCGTAGACGCGGCGAAGGAGTTCCTCGAGGCGCTGCGGGGCGTGCGTGACCCCGAGGAGAAGCGCCGGATTATAGGCAGGCTCTTCGCGGAGAAGTTCGCCGAGGTAGCCCGCAGGGACCCCGAGATAAAGTACCTGGCACAGGGGACGCTCTACCCCGACGTTATAGAGTCCGGCGCCGCGCCGGGGGCTGATAGGATAAAGAGCCACCACAACGTCGGCGGGCTCCCCGGCTGGCTTGGGCTCACAGTCGTTGAGCCGCTCCGGGAGCTTTACAAGGACGAAGTGCGCCGCCTCGCTCTCGCCCTAGGGCTGCCCCGTAGGATAGCATACCGGCATCCCTTCCCCGGTCCGGGCCTCGCCGTCCGCATAATAGGCGAGGTGACGGAGGAGAAGCTCCGCATCGCACGCCGCGCCTCCAGGATAGTCGAGGAGGAGCTGAGGAGGGCAGGCCTCTACGAGCGTGTATGGCAGGCCTTCGCGGTCGTCGGCGACGACCGGTGGGTCGGGGTTAAGGGCGACCGCAGGGTCGAAGGCTACATAGTAACCGTCCGGGTTGTGGAGAGCGAGGACGCCATGACCGCCGACTGGAGCCGCCTGCCCTACGAGGTTCTAGATAGGATAGCAAGGAGGATTACCAGCGAACTCCCCGAGGTTACTATGGTGACCTACGCTGTGACCACAAAGCCCCCGGCGACGATAGAGCCCCAGTGAGGGGCCGCCAGGTGGCGGAGAGCGGGCTGCGCCTCAGGAGAGCCATAGTCTACCGAGGTGAGGCGGCCGCCGAGGAGAGGACGCTACCCCTCATACCGCCCGGCAGCGTGCTCATACAAGTATACGCTGCCGCGTGGACCGGCGTGGAGGAGGCAGCGAGGACTGGCGTACTCGCCGCCCGCTACGGCGTTGTTATGGGCCACACGGGGTACGGCAGAGTCGTCGCAGTCGGGCCGGGAGCCGAGGAGCTGAGCGGCAAGCTGGTCGCCCTCGCCAGGGTCCCCGAGCAGCTCCCTGGCGTCGACGCCGACGGCTTCCTCTCAGACTACACCGTAGCACCCGCCGGCTCGCTCGAGGAGCTTACAGGCACACCGCCCGCCTACACGGCACTCTACCTGGAAGCCTCACTTGCATGCGACGCCCTCCAGAGGCTCGAGCAGTCGGATGCGGGTAGGGTTGCCGTGCTCGGCGGCGGCCCCGGCGGCGTGCTCGCCGCAGCCCTGCTCGCCGAGGAAGGGTACACCGTGCAGCTCTTCACCGATAAGAGGCTGGGAGGCCACTGCCCGGCCACCGCCGCGGCCAGGGGGCGCCCCGCAGGCTTTGACGCCTACATCCACATGCTCCCCTGGGCCTACGTGGAGGCCGACGGTCTCCACCTCCTCCACCCCTACTCCCATCCCCGCCTCTCGCCTACCCCACGGAGCCTCCGCGTGGAGAAGCTGACGGGAGCCTCGGGAGGCTGCCCCCGGAGACTGCTCAGGGAGAACCTCGGCAGGGGAAGCTGCCTGGAGAAAATGCTGGTGTACGTGGACGAGCCTATCCCTCCCCCGCCCCTCGGCGACCGGGGAGCCTACATATACACCTTCACGCAGCGGCGGAGACGCCGCTAGCCCCTGGATGATGCCAGCATCTCCTTCAACGCCTCCGCAAGCCTCCTAACACCCTCGCGTAGCTCCTCGGGGCTCGGGTAGCTGAAGTTCAGCCTTGCAGTGTTCTCGCCTCCCCCGTTGGGGTAGAAGGCGTCGCCAGGAACGAACACCACGCCCTTCTCGACCGCACGCTCAAGGAGCTTCCTCGAGTTAACCTCCTCGGGGAACCACACCCACACGAACATGCCGCCGACCGGCTTCGTCCAGCGCACGCCTGGAGGCATGTACCCCTCCAGGGCCTTGAGCATTATGTCCCTCTTCCGCCTGTAGACCTCGCGTATCCTAGGCAGGTGGCTCCTTATCACTCCACGGTTTATCGCCTCGGCCGCTATGTACTGAGTGAGACTGGGAGTGTGGAGGTCTATGTTCTGCTTCACAAGCTCCATCTTTGATATGAGCTCCTCGGGGCCCGCCACCCAGCCGAGCCGGAGGCCCGGCGCGAGTATCTTACTGAAGGTACTCATGTAGATTACCCTGCCCTCGCCGTCTAGTGTCTTGAGCGGTTTCACGTCCCTCTGCTCGAAGGCTATGAAGCTGTATGGGTCGTCTTCGACGACGAGCAGGTCGTACTCCGAGGCCAGCTCGAGGAGGTGCCGGCGCCGGTCACCGGGCAGAGTAGTGCCCGACGGGTTGTTGCAGGTAGGCACAGTGTATATCATCTTGATCCTGTCCACGAGACCCTCAGAGCGGGCCCTTCTAAGCATCTCCTCGAGTATATCCGTCCTCATCCCATCCTCGTCTATGGGCACCGTCAGGAACCTCGCACCACGCATCCTGAACGCCTGTATAGCCCCCAGGTAGGCCGGCTCCTCGGTAACCACGTAGTCGCCCGGGTCCAGGAACGCCGCCCCCACAAGGTAGAGTGCCTCCTGCGACCCCACGGTAGCCATGAGGCCATCACTGTCGGCCACGGACACTCCTATCTCGCCGGCGAAGCGCCTCAGGCTCTCCAGGAAGTAGCTCACACCCCGGGTCGGACTGTACTGGAGCGCCTTCTCGCCATACTTCTCCACTACCTCCCTGCTTATCTCAGCTATCGCTTCACGCGGGAACGTGGAGGGGTCCGGCAGCCCGCCCGCGAGGCTTATAACGCCGCCCTTCTCGACTATCTTGAGCAGCTCGCGTATGTCGGAGGCCTTTATGCCGCGGACAAGGGTCGAGTAGAACCTATCATAGCGGGGCAAGATA
Organism: Thermoproteota archaeon; assembly: GCA_013153105.1. Classification (GTDB taxonomy): domain Archaea; phylum Thermoproteota; class Thermoprotei_A; order Sulfolobales; family Pyrodictiaceae; genus QNYQ01. The sequence continues at coordinate 7,212 of JAADFC010000043.1, read as the reverse complement.
GCTACACCCATCCCATACCAGTGGGAGCCGTGGCCCAAGTCCCGCCGTCCATGACCAGGCTATTTATCCGGTATAACGCTCGGCGACACCAGCACCGCCGAGCCCCAACTCCCCCTGGGGAGACGGCGCCGTGCCGCTGAGCGAAGCCCTCGGACATGCAAAGGTTCTCCTCGAGGCGCTTAGCCGCGGCGAGTACTGCTGCCTGCGCCACGGGCTCCCCTACGTGACGCCGAGCCTGCTCTCCGAGCAGGTGTTCTGCGAGGCCAAGCTAGACATGAGGCTCAGCCGCGGCGACCCCGTGGAAGCCAAGCCCAGACGGGAGCTGAGGATGCTCCTGGAGGCGCTGCTTGGCGCCCGGCGCCTCCTACGCGACACAGGAGGCCGCTACACGCTCTCCACGCCGCTCGCAGCTGTGGTCGAGGGGCTACCGCTTGTAGGGAGGCCTGCGGTACTCGGGGTAGAGGGGGACTGCGTCTCGGTAGTCTACATGCTCCGGGGCAGGCGCGGCAAGCTCTACCCGACGGAGGTCGTGAAAGGCTACGCCTACGGCGCAATGCTCGAGGAGCTCGGCGCCTCATGCGGCAGCCTCAGGATAGCCTATGTGGCGGCTGAGAACCCGTCCCAGCTGCGTAAAGCCATCGAGAGCCTTGAGGACCCCCTTGAGCCGGCAAGCCTGGCGGGCGAGGGCTTCGAGGTAAGGGTCCGCATCTACAACCCGCCCGAGGCCAGGAGCACAATAGCCCACCTAGCCGCCTACTGGACGGGCCGCAGGCCGCCGCGGCCCAGGCCCGGGCCCTGGTGCACCAGGTGCCCCTACCGCGGCTTCTGCCCCGCCACAAGCCTGGAGTAAGCTACGTCCAGCATACGCTCAAACCCCACTGCCACCACCATAGTGTGGAGCCCGACGGTGGCCAGAGAGAGGAGCGCGTCGAACAGGGGCGAGCCGGGAGCCTCGAAGCCCGGCACACCGCAGCCCCTAAGCCTGCGCGCCGCGAAGCTTAGGGCCACACTGTACAAGCCGGGCGCCAGCGCAGCCAGAGCCACCGGCTGAGGCAGCCCGCCGCAGCCCGCCTCTCCAAGCAGGCGAGCCACATTGTAAACGCCCGCCGCCACCGGCGGCAGGGCGGCTAGGTAGACGAGCCCAAACACAAGCTCCGCCGAGCCGGCACCTCCCGGCCCAGCCATATTCACGGCGAGGAACAGGGCCGCCAGTGGCAGGGCCGAGAAGAAGGCTGGCACGAGGAACCCGAGCCGAGGCGCAGCCGAGACGCCGCGTGCGGCCGCCACTCTGGGCTGACCACCCTCCTCCTGCAACAGGGTTAACCCCCGCCACGCTCATTCTATCCACGCTGGCGGCCGATGCGGTGCGCCTGCGACGTCGCAGCCGCAGCCCCACGCTAAGGCTGCGGGATGCTGAGGAAGAGCCGTGCCGAGGCCGCCTAAACAGTCTCCTCCACCACACCGCGCCTCGTTATACGCAGCACCTTGTTGTGGTACACTATTATCCCCTTGTCGGTTATCTCGAACGGATGCCTCCTCATGCTATGCTTTGTACCCCTCATCTTCCATACTATGAGGCTCCTCTTGAGCTCGCCCTCAATCTCGTCCAGGTCCAGCCTCACGATACCGTCGGCTGCATGCTCCACGCCAGGGCCGCCGAAGCCCCTCTCGGTGACACTCACCTGGCTCACTAGGAAGCTCGTAGTACCAAGCCCGCTGAGCACCCTCTTCAACATCATTACAACGCTCCTAGCGACGCTGGGCTTCGTGAGGTAGAGCGTCGAGACCGAGTCTATTACAACCCTCTGCGCGCCCGTATCCCTTATAGCCTCCTTCAAAACGTCTATCAACAGTCCGACATCGGAGGGGTCGCGGACAACGTACCTCTCCCTCTTAGCGGCCTCGCCTATGCCACCCGTGAATGCATCAACAATGGCGAAAACCCCCTCCCTCTCATAGGGCCTTACATCCCAGCCGAACTGCGCCATGTTCAGCCGAACCTGCACCGGATGCTCCTCAAGCGCGACGTAGACTCCAGGCTCGCCCATCTGAAGCCCGTTCCAGAGGTATTGCTGGCTCATAATCGTCTTCCCCGTGCCAGGGCCGCCGCTTAGCAGAACGACGTTACGTTTCGGTATACCCCCATAGAGTATCTCGTCGAAGCCCGGTATACCAGTCTTCACACGCTCAATCTTGAACACCATCTGCCGTCCACCCGGTAAGACACGCCAAGCACCGAGATATAATACCATAGCGGCCGCTAGCGGGGAAGAGAGGCGCCACAGACGCACAGGCGAGGGTCAAACCTAGAAGCCCCACCAGCCCCCGCAGGGGCCGCGGGGCGCCCTCTGGAGGTGCAGCCTCCTCTTGAAAGGCGAGGATATCAAGAGGAAGATACTCGAATGGCTCGTCGACGCCGGCCTCACCGTCCAGCCCAGCCCGCAGCCTCCCCCGAACGCCGACTGGGCGCTCACCGCCACAACCCCGCCGCCCCTTAGGGTTAACCTAACCCTCCTCGGTCGCGGCGACATTGTGGCAGCCGGCATCGGCGTGCGGTTCTCGCCCCCGCACATGGAGGCTCTACGGGGGCTTGACGCCGAGGAGCGTGTCCGGTTCAGCGCCGAGCTTATGCGGAGCGTGGCACAGCTCTGCCCTCCCTGCCGGATAGCGCTGCAGGGCCCGCTGCACGAGCCCCAGGGGCTCGCGGCCGAGGTGGTATACACGGCCGAGAGCCTCGACAGGCAGAAGCTGCTAGAGGAGGTTGCAAGGCTCGTGAACGTCTACCTTGTAGTCAACAGCCTCCTCTGGGAGCGCTTCCCCTCACTACACATCCCGCGCGAGGGGGGTTCCGCTACCACATTCATGTAGCGCCTCCGCAGCCTACGCCGGCTCCCCCGCGACCCTCACGCCGGAGGAGAGGCCGGCATGGCGGGCCCCGTGATACAGGCTGCAGTCCTCGTTGGAGCCCTTCTCTTCGCCTCGAAGCTGGGGGAGGAGGTGGCCGAGCGTCTCGGCTACCCGGGGTTCCTGGGCAGCGTCCTGGTGGGCGTCCTGCTAAGCCAGGCTGTGCTAGGGCTGGTCACACCCTCCGAGCTAGAGACAGCCCTCCTCCTGTTCATCCTAGGCATAAACTTCACACTGTTCCTTGCCGGCGTCGAGGAGCTCTCCAACCCTTCCCTTCTAAAGCCCAGCCTCAGGGAGGTGCTGCTCTCATCAATCCTGCTGGCCGCACCGACGCTCATGGTAGCGCTTTTCTCACAGAAGATCTGGGGGCTGGGGCTTGAAGCCTCGCTCGCCCTGGGCGTCACAATGTCGATAGTAAGCGCTGGGCCGCTGATGAAGCTATTGCTCGCCAAGGGGCGTCTGGGCGAGCAGGAGGCCGCGATACTCCGCATAGGCCTCCTCGCCGAGGTTGGCGGCCTTATAGTGTTCAACAGCCTTGTACAGGGCTTCACCGCGGTTAAGCTTGCAGAGACGGCTCTCTTCGTTGTAGCAGTCTACGCTATAGGCAGACGCTACCTGGACAACCTCCTCGTTATGATAGAGAGGCACATGCACGTAAAGGAGGCGCCCTTCGCTATAATAGTCTCCCTCGTGACCATGACCGGCTACCTGGCAGAGATGATAGGCTTCAACGCTGCCGTGACCGCGCTCCTGCTAGGCGTCTTCATGTCCGAGTACATGGAGATCCGGCCCTTCTACCTGGAGCGAATAAAAGCGTTCACATACGGCTTCCTCGAGCCACTCTTCTTCATAGGCATAGGCATCTACACCGTGAGACCAAGCATCCAGGACATCGGCTACGCCGCCGCCCTGCTTGCCCTATCGGGTGCGCCCAAGCTCGCGGTGGGAGCCAGGATGGGGCTGGGCCTGCGCGGCTCACTCCCCCTCCTAGCCAAGGGGGGCGTCGACGCCGCACTGCTCCTAGCCCTCCTCAACGGAGGCCACATAGACAACACAATATTCACGTCAGCACTCCTCGCGGTGGTAGCCTCGACGATAATAGCATCCTCGGGCGCCAGGATAGGGGCGCGCGCACCCGACACTCTGCGGCGCCGGCTCGCGGAGATGGAGCTTGACATGGATATTGTGGAGGACAGCGAGAGCGCCGAGTACGCGGCCCGGATAGTTGCGAACAAGGGCGCGGCAGTCGTGGTAGACAAGTATATGAGGCCAATAGGCTACGTTACCGCAGAGGACTTTGTAGACGTCGACCCTGCCATGCTACGCCGCATACCAATAAGGTACTTTATGAGGTCTGAGGTGCCTATCGTCCGGGGTGACGCAACGCTGGCAGACATACTAGGCGATGTGACGCTGGTAAAGGAGCCTATAATAGCTGTTGTCAACGAGAAGGGCGAGGTGATAGGTACGATAACGCCGCGGAAGCTGCTGTCACTGCTGGTGGGGCCGAAGGCCCACGAGGAGAGCAGGAAGCGCATAGAGTCAATGATGGATTACACCGGAGTGGAGTAGCGCGAGAAGTTCCGCCGCAGCGCCTCTCGCTGCCCGGGTCGGAAGCGCCGGCCCCCGCTCATCGCCCACCAGACGGGCTGGGGGCTCGCGCGGTGGGGGTGAGCAGGCCCCCCAAGGGAGGGCAGTGGGGGTTCCACGTCATCCCCAGCCGCCGGGTTGCGGGCTCGGCGAAACCCTGAACAATCATTGCACACGGATGCTCATACTTGCCGGGTAGTCCTCACCGCCCAGCAGCCGGGGCTGGCCCGGCGCCGGGAGTTTAGACCTTAGCCCTCACTGCTAGGCGGGCTGGGCGCTGGCCTCCCTCTTCTCCTCTATCCTCCGTAGCTGGCGTAGGTACATCTCGTACAGCTCCTTTGTTGTCGTCGCGTCCTCCGGGGATTTGTCGGGGCGCCACCGTATGAACCTTGGGAACCTTATCGATATCCCTGCGCCCGGCTTCACCCAGCCGTAGCAGCATGTATGTATCGGGCTTAGGGTCAGCTCGGCCCCTATTATCTCCGCTACCAGGGCCGGCTCGACCCATACGTCGGGCTTCATCTGGCTATCTACCCTGGCGGGCTTGTTCTGCCTTATGTAGGGGCGCAGCATGTCGTTGAGCTTCTCGAGGTCCTCGTCGGTGAAGCCGCTGCCTACTTTGCAGACGCTCTTGAACGTGTCGGTCTCGGGGTCGTAGGCGGCCATGAGTAGGGCTCCGAACTTTCCGCCGCGGCGACCCTTGCCGTAGAATGCGCCTATCACAACGAGGTCTACGGTGTCTACCATCTCTGACTTGTAGTCGCGCTTGTACTTTATCCAGAGCCAGCCGCGGGCGCCCGCCTGGTAGATGCTACGCTCATGTATGGCCTTAGCCATGACGCCCTCGGCACCGTCCTCTATCGCTTTGAGGAAGAACTTTTCGAGCTCCTCGGGGCTATCTACTATGATTCCCTCGGCCAACCTCCATGTCTCGGACGGTACTATTATCTCCTCGAGCCTCCGGTGGCGCTCGGGCAGCGGCTTAAGGGTCAGGTCGCTGCCGTCGACGTAGACGGTGTCGAAGAGGAAGACTGCTACGGGTATCTCCTCCATTGCTATGTGTATATCATGCTTTCTCCTCCTCCTCATGAGCACCTGGAAGGGGCGCAGCTCACCCGTATCCGGGTCTATGGCGACTATCTCGCCCTCGACTATAGCCTCGCGTGCCTTTATGCCCTCAAGGGCCATCTTCACAACATCGGGGTACATGTGGGTTATGTTCTCGAGTCTCCTCGAGAATATCCATATCTTGTCTCCCTTCTTGTGTATCTGCGCCCTCTCGCCATCGTACTTGTACTCCACCAGGGCTCTGCCTCCGAGCTTCTTCAATATCTCAACGGGGTCGTTCAACCTCTCGGCCAGCATTGGCCTTATTGGTATGCCCACCTCAGGCTTTATATTCTCGAGCGCCTTTATGCCCTGGGTTGCAAGTATCTTAGCTATCATCCCGAGGTCCGCGCGGAGGTTATAGGCGCGCTCTATTATCGGCCGCTTGGCCGCACTCCCGGCGTAGACTACGGCCAGGGCCTCCATTATAGTTGCGTCGCCGACGCCGAGGCGGAGCCTGCCCTCCACAAACCGCGCAATGTACTTGGCCTCCTTGGGGGAAGCCTCGGCCAGGAGGCCGGCGAGTAGCTTGAGCTTGATCTCCCTGCTGCCCTCCCCCTGGGCCATCGCTATTCTTGCAAGCGTCTCGTAGACCTTCTCGACGGTGAGGCCCGAGGACGCCTGGGCGCCCTTTATGAAGGCCAGGAGGCCGGGGCCGCCGCGGCCCGCCTTCTCCTTCTCTCTCTTCAGGTACTCGATAGCCTTGCCTATGTCGCCGAGCTTTTTGGCCAGCATCTCAACCTGATGCTCGGAGACGTGGAGGGCTATGGCGGCGGCCTTGATGAGCAGCTTCTCGCCAACACCAAGCTCGGGGAGGCCCTTCCAGTCCGGCCAAAGCTTCCCCTGGAGGAAGTAGACAACCTTGTCTATCACGTCCGGCGGAGTCTTCTTGAACAGCTCCACGAGGTAGAGGAGCATCTGCGTCCTCGCAGTAACCCTCTCGAGCTTCTCGAACGTGTCGGCAAGCAGGGAGAATGGCATGGGCAAGCCGGCGTGCACCCCGGGGGAGAAGGCTGGGGTGCAGGCGGGGTAAAGCTATGAGGCCCCATGCCGGGGCGGCGGGGGCCTAGCGGGTTAGGCCGCGGCTCCGGTAAACCCTCTCCACGGGCTCCGGAGTCTCCAACGGCGACGCAGCGGGGTCCCGGCCCTCGAGCTCCGACACGAGCAGCCTGTAGATCTTCTCTACCGCATCGCGGCCGGGTTTAGGCCCCTCGACCCGGAGCCTGGCCGAGACGAGCTGGCGGGTGCTGCCGGCCTCGAGTAGCACCAGCTCACCCTCCACTCTTACACCCAGCGTCTTCTCTATCTTGTCCAGCAGCCTGGCGGGGATGCTCTCGTAGAGCAGCTTCACGCCGGCGGCTGTGGCTGCGTGTAGCTCGCCGCTCTCCCCCTTAAGGTTTGGCTGCTCGGAGAAGAGGTCGACTACCACTATGCTGCGCTTGCCGGATTCGTCCTCTACAACGAGGACCCTGCGGAAGCCTCCGTCCAGCCAGTGCTCGGTTACGCCGTACTCGCCTTCAACAAGCTCGGGGAGCGCGGGCGGGGGTGGGAGCCTGCGAGCCATGGCTGCAACCCTTTTCGGCGCGTGGCCTGCGGCTAGCGGCGCTGCTC
>JAADFC010000078.1 GCA_013153105.1 Thermoproteota archaeon | reverse complement strand
CCCCAGCCACCCTCTCCTAAGCCGACCCTAGGATGCCCATGCCGCCCCGGGGCCGCGCGAGGGGGGTGCGTCGCCGATTAATCCCGCCGCGCCAGCGTAGCAGTTCTGCATGGGCGGCCCACGGGGGTGCAGCCCCTCCTTCGGGGCCGCCTAGCCTCCGCTGCCCGGGCGCCCCTCCCGGGGCTGTGTCGGCGTCTCCGCCCGGATTGTCAGGGTTTAGGGGGCGCAGGCTGTGGCTAAGGTTGTCATACTCGCCGGCGGCTATGGCAAGAGGCTCAGGCCCCTGACTATCGACAAGCCGAAGCCTCTCGTGGAGGTTGCTGGGCGGCCTATCCTGGAGTGGCAGATTCTCCACTTCAAGAGCCTGGGGTTCAGGGAGTTCGTGCTCCTCGTGGGGTATAAGTGGGAGAAGATTGTGGAGCGGCTGGGGAGCGGCCGCAGGCTCGGGGTCAGGATAGCCTACGTGGTTGAGGACGAGCCGCTGGGCACGGGGGGCGCTATAAGGAATGCTGAGCACCTGCTCCGCGGCGAGGACTACTTCATAGTCGTGAACGGGGATGTGATAACCAACCTCGACGCTAGGAGGCTTGTGGAGAGGCTTGGGGGCAGCGTGATAGCGGCGATGGCGCTGGTCCCCCTCAGGAGCCCCTACGGTATAGTGGAGGTTGACGAGAACGGCCTCGTGGCCAGGTTCGTTGAGAAGCCTACGCTCGACTACTGGATAAACGCTGGCGTATACGCGTTCAAGCCCGAGGTGCTGGACTGGCTGCCGGAGAGGGGTGACATCGAGAGGAAGGGGTTCCCCGAGCTGGCCGAGGCGAAGAGGCTGGCTGGGGTGGGGTTCCAGGACGTGTACTGGAGGAGCATAGACACAGTCAAGGATGTGGAGGAGGCGTCGCAGCAGCTGCGGGAGATGGAGTGGGCGCGGCGCCTCGAGAGGCTCGCCGAGGAGGCCGCGGGGGGCGGGGAGGAGGCAGCCTGAGCCCCCCGTCTTGGGCGCCTGGTCTGCCCCGGAAACCCTTTCACCCCGGCTCCGTGGGCGCGGCGGGGGCCTCATGATTGAGGGGCTCCTGGGCGCCCCTCCACCGTCCCAGGGCCTCCGCGTGGCAGGGTTGGTAGGGCTTGCCGGGCTTCACTCTCGACGGCTACCGTTACCGTGGCGTCTACCTCGCCTCCTGCCCCAACTGCGGCGGGCCGGAGGGGGATGACAGGCTCCTCCGGGGCCTCCCGTGCCCCCGCTGCCTGCCGGAGCCGAGGCCGGGGCTTGAGGACCTGGTCGAGGTTGCGGAGGAGGTTGAGAGGGCGGGGAGGCTCCGCGAGGGCAGCCCCCTCGGGTTCTACGCGGGGGTTGAGAGGGAGGCTAGGCGGGTAGAGGAGCTGTTCCGGAGGGCTACCGGGTCGAGGCTTTGGAGCGCTCAGAGGGCGTGGGTGAGGCGGGTCCTTAAGGGGGTGAGCTTCGCCGCTATAGCCCCGACGGGGGTTGGCAAGACCACCTTCGGCGTGTTGATGGCGGTCTACTTCGCGTCGCGGGGCGAGAAGAGCTACATCGTGGTACCGACGACGCCGCTGGTGAGGATGGTCGAGGAGAGGGCGCTCCGCCTCGCCGACGCCGCGGGGGTGCCGGCTAGGATAGTCGCGTTCCACAGCAGGCTCAGCCAGAGGCAGCGGAGGAGGATGCTTGAGGCGGTGGAGGCGGGGGAGTTTGACATACTGATAACCACGGCCCAGTACATGATCAGGAATGCGGAGTGGCTCGCCGGGCTCCGCAGCTCCTGGGGGCGCGGGTTCCGCTTCGTCTTCGTCGACGACGTGGACGCGGTGCTGAAGAGCGGTAAGAGCGTGGACGCGGTGCTCCGCGTCGTGGGCTTCGCCGGGGAGCACGTGGAGCTTGCGTGGGAGCTGCTGCGGCTCCAGCGGCGCCTGGTCTGGGAGGCGCAGAGGGCGCAGCGGGAGGTGGAGGAGAGGCTGAGGAGGCTCCGTGAGAGGCTCCGCCGCCGCGGCCTGAGGCTGACCGCCGAGGACGCTAGGAGGGTGCGGGAGGAGGTGTTCAACGAGAGGCTGAGGCCGCTCTACGAGAGGCTCAGGGAGATAGAGGCTAGGATAGCGGAAGCCCGGAGGAAGGCGGCTGTGCTGGTGGTGAGCAGCGCCACGGGGAGGCCCCGGGGGAGTAGGGTCAGGCTCTTCCAGGCCCTGCTCGGCTTCCAGGCGGGCGGGGCGGGGGAGGCGATACGGAACATAGTCGACTCCTACACGTACCCCGGGCTGGGGCAGAGCCTGGAGGAGCGGGTCGTCGAGATAGTCGAGAGGCTCCGCGACGGGGGCCTCGTCTACGTGCCGGTGGACCGGGGCTCGGAGTATGCTGAGAGGCTCGCCGAGCTGCTCCGCAGCCGGGGGATAGCGGCGGAGGCTTTCACCTCCAGGAACCCCGGGGCGCTGGACCGCTTCCGCAGCGGCGAGACGCAGGTGCTGGTGGGCGTCGCCGTCTACTACGGCGTAGCCGTCCGCGGCCTCGACCTCCCCGATAGGATACGCTACGCGGTCTTCGCCGGGGTGCCCAGGCACCGTTTCAGCGCGAGGTTCGAGGACCCCCACCCCTACAGCATACTCCGCGGCCTATCGGTGCTGGCCGAGCACGCTCCACGCGACGTCGCCGAGGAGGCTCAGCGGCTGCTGGCGAGGCTCCGGCAGCTCTCCCGCAGGCTGAGCCAGGCCGCCATGGCCAGGGTAGCCGAGGAGCTGAGGAGCGGGAGCCCCTCCAGCGACGCGGCCAGGGCGTTCATGGAGGCGCTCTCGTGGCTGCGCAGCGTGCTCCAGAGGGAGGACGTGTGGAGGGCGCTCGAGGAGGCCGACGACATAGCCGTGGTGAGGGAGGACGGCAAGGCCTACATAATGGTGCCCGACGTGGCCACCTACATCCAGGCGTCGGGGAGGACGAGCAGGCTCTACGCCGGCGGGATAACCAAGGGCCTCAGCGTCGTGGTAGTGGACGACGAGAGGCTCTTCAACGGCCTCAGGAGGCGCACCGAGTGGCTCTACGACGCGGAGTGGAGGAGGTTCGAGGAGCTCGACCTGCCCCGGCTGCTTGCGGAGATAGACCGGGACAGGGAGCGCGTGAGGGCAGTCATGGAGGGCCGGGTGAAGCCGGGCGAGATGGAGCTGCTGCGCACCGCGCTGCTCGTCGTGGAGAGCCCGAACAAGGCGAGGACGATAGCCGGGTTCTTCGGGAGGCCCTCGGCGAGGCAGATAGGCCCGCTCCGAGTCTACGAGGTGTCCACCGGCGACTACATCCTCCTCGTAGCGGCCAGCGGGGGCCACGTCTACGACCTAGTCAAGCCGCCCAGGCCGAGGGAGAAGGCTGACCCCGGCTGGCTGCTCCCACAGCTCCGGGGCAGCGTGGAGGGCTACGACTGGGACACCGCGGTGAACGTCCACGGGGTCCTCGTGGCGGAGGCGAAGCCGGGCAGGTACCTGCCGGGCTACTCGCCGCTCGCCCGCTGCATGGTCTGCGGCCACCAGTGGGCGGTGTCGCCGGAGGAGTTCAACCCGGTGGAGGGCCGCAGGGAGCTGAGGTGCCCCGTCTGCGGCTCGCCTCTGGTTAGGAACAGCTGGGACACTGTGGAGGCGCTCCGCGACATCGCGAGCGAGGTCGACGTGGTGATGATAGGCACCGACCCGGACACGGAGGGAGAGAAGATAGGCTACGACCTCGCAGCCCTGATAAGGCCTATGGCCAGGAGCGTGGTCCGGGTCGAGTTCCACGAGATAACCCGGAGGGCCATAATGGAGGCCATACACTCGCTCAGGGAGTTCGAGGAGAAGCTCGTCGAGGCCCAGATAGTGAGGAGGACGGAGGACCGCTGGATAGGCTTCACCCTGAGCCCCCTGCTCTGGCTCCGGTTCTGGCCGTGGTTCTGCAGGCTCCGCCTCCGCGAGCAGCGGCGCAACGCGGCCCGGAGGCTTAGGAGCGCCAGGGCGATGCTCTCAGCGATAGAGGCCACGGGGAACATGGAGAGGCAGTGCAGCCAGCCCAACTACAACCTCAGCGCGGGCAGGGTTCAGACGCCGGTGCTGGGCTGGATTGTAGAGAGGACCCTCGGCAGCCTCTACCTCCGGGTCCCCCTCTACCGCTTCCTCCTCCGGGGCCCCCGCGGCGAGAGCCTCGCCGTCGAGGCTCCCGGCCACGAGGTGAGCGAGAGGATACGCGAGGCGCTCGAGGAGGCCGAGAGGCTGCTCCGGGAGGCGCTGGAGTCGAGGGAGGTGCTGGAGCGGCTGGAGGAGCTAGAGAAGGCCAGGAGGATGAAGAGGAGGGTGATAGTCGAGGTCAACCAGGCGCTGCGGGGGGGCGCCGCGGAGGCCGCGGTGGAGGTGGAGGGCGAGGCTGAGGAGGAGCTTAGGCCGCTGCCGCCCTTCACCACGGACGCGATGCTGGCCGAGGCGGCTGCGAGGCTGGGGCTCCCCGCCCCCGAGGCTATGAGGCTGGCGCAGGACCTCTTCGAGCTGGGCCTCATAACCTACCATAGGACCGACAGTACGAGGGTGAGCGACGCGGGTATAGCGGTGGCGAGGGAGTATATCAGGTACAGGTGGGGCGACCGCGGGCTGGAGGAGCTGTTCCAGCCACGCCGCTGGGGCGAGGGCGGCGCCCACGAGGCGATAAGGCCGACGAGGCCCCTGGACGCGGAGCAGCTGCGCCGCCTGGTGGAGGAGGGCGCCCTCCAGCTCGCGAGGCCCCTGACCCAGAGGCACTACCGGCTCTACGACCTCATCTTCCGCAGGTTCATAGCGAGCCAGATGAAGCCGGCGAGGGCGGTGAAGCAGAGGATCCTGGTGAGGCTCCGCGTGGAGCTGCCCGGCGAGGGGGAGAAGCTGCTGGAGAGGAGGCTGGAGAGGATAGTCGAGCTGCCCTTCCCCTCGTGGCTCCAGGTCTACCCGGTGCACCGGGTCGAGGAGAGGCTCAGCCCCGGCCGCTACACGGTGGAGAGGGTCGAGGCGAGGGTGTGGAGCCCCGTGCAGCTGCTCACCCAGGCGGAGGCGGTGAGGCTGATGAAGGAGCGTGGAATAGGGAGGCCGAGCACCTACGCGAAGATAATAGAGACAATCCTCCGCCGCGGCTACGCCGTCTCCAGCGGCCGCCGCGGAGCCCTGATAGCCACGAAGAAGGGTATAGGCGTCTACGACTTCCTCGCCAAGAGGTTCCCCGAGCTGGTATCGGAGGAGGCGACCCGCAGGCTCCAGGCGGCGATGGACGAGATAGAGGAGGGCCGCCGC
>JAADFC010000142.1 GCA_013153105.1 Thermoproteota archaeon | reverse complement strand
GGCTACTAAGCGGCGAGTACGTCGTCGCCAGGGGCGGGAGGGTGGTGGCGGAGGACGAGGAGGTAAGCGACGGGGACGAACTGCTGCTCTACCCCGTGGTCAGCGGTGGCTAGCCCCAGCCCCGGGAGGCTCGGCGTGGCTTGGAGACCGCGGCTTGATAGCCTCCCACCTCCCCCTGGGGCTGTTTCTCGGGGGCTGAGCCGTGGAGCAGGGCCGCGCCGTCCTCCTCGTCGCCGCCGGCCTGGTGGCGGGGCTCATCCTCGGCTACGCCCTGCAGCTCGGGGGGCTGGCTCCGCTGGCGGGAGGGGAGCCTCGGGGTTCGACGGTGACGGTGACTGTAACCTCCGCCGCGCCGGCGGCGGGTGGCGGGGCCGCCCAGCCTGTCACGGCCGTCTCCACTGTGACCTCCACTGTGACGCGGCTTGTCACCGAGACTGTAACCAGCACCGTCACGGCGCTTGAGACTGTGACGCTCCGGGTCACGGAGACCGAGACCGCCACTGTAACGCGCACGGTGACCGTGACCGCCACGGAGACTGTGACCCTAGCCGCGCCCGCTGTGTCTCCGGTGGAGCGGCGGTGGTGGGCGCCGCCGCGGTGGAGCCGGAGAGGCTGCTCGCCAGCTGGGAGGGGGTGGAGGTCTACGAGGCTCGGGGCGGGCTGCTGGTGGTGGTGAACCGGAGGCCCGACCCCGCCTACGGCTACACGCTGGTGGTCGAGGGCGAGGATGGCGGTGAGAGGCTGCTGCTCTGGCTGAGCCCTAGGAGGTCGAGCAGCGAGGGCACCCCCGCGCTGCCCGCGGTGCTCGGCGTCTACAACGCCTCCATAGTCCTTGGCGCCTGGAGGCTCGACGAGCTCGCCTCCGCCCTGGGCCCGGGCCGGTACGAGCTGGTCGCCTACCAGGAGGGCAGCCGGTACGTGTCATGCAGCTTCACAGTCTCCGGGGGCGGCGTCTCGTTCGGGGGCTGCACCAGCGGCCCCGTGGTGGGCGTGTCGGAGCCGCTGGTGGCGGGGCTCGGGAGCTACGGCAGCATCATAGAGGCTCTCGCCTTCGGGGTCAACGAGACAAGCACGGCTGCTGTAGCGAGGACAGTCTGGGGCCCTGGGGGGCCGCCGGGCGACCCGGCGGAGGCGGCGTGGAGCCTCCTCTCCTGGGCCGAGAGGAGCCTCCGCTACGACCATGAGAAGGCCCGGCTCATCTCCTCCGGGCTGCCGGTGGGCGTGCAGGGGCCCCTGGAGACGCTGCGGCGCGGGGCGGGTGTTTGCAGCGACTACGCTGTGCTCCTCGCCGCGGGGCTCTGGGCGGCGGGGCTGCCCTCGATGGTGCTCGTCTTCCCCGGGGCCAACCACGCGGCGGCGGCGACGGTGGTGAACGACACCATGTTCGTGCTGGACCAGAGGCTGCCGGTGGTGGAGCTGGCGGACTACCTGGAGTACACTGTGCCCGGCGAGGACGTCTTCGGCGTCTACCTGGTCGCCGACGTAGCCCCGGAGGGCTCCACCGTCATGTTCTACACGCTCAGCCGGGGCGAGGTCGAGGACAGCTACCCGGCTGACAGGCTGGAGCCGGGGGTGCTCGGGCTCGCGGCTGGGCTGGCGGCGGAGAGGCTGGGGATGGAGGCCAACCCGGCGCTCGCCACGGTGGCGGAGTGGTACTCAGCCTACTACGCGCTCTCGACGCCGGAGCTGGCGGAGGTGCAGCCGAGGAGGGCGCCGCTCGACGCCCTCTACAGCCCGGTGTTCCGCCGCCAGTGGGCCGAGATGCTCTCAGGCTACATCGAGAAGCTGGTGACCAGATACTACTGGGAGAGTGTCGGCGTGGGGAGCCTGTGGAGCATAGCCGACCACAACGAGACCCACCTCCTGCTCCGCGTGAAGGCTGTCCCCGTGAGGTTCCACATAGACGTGGCGGTGGCGGGCGTCGAGCTCGTAGTATCCATCGAGAGCCCCGCCATAGGGGACCCGGTGAGGGACGTCTCGCTGCTCCTCTACCGCCGCGGAGCCACAAAGCCCTGCGGCGGGGTGGCCCCGCCCGGGTACCGGTACACAGACATCCCCTCCATAGCCGCCGACACGTGGACCGGCGGCGAGGGGAGGGCGAGGATAGCGGTCGACCTCGGGGAGCTGAGGCGCCTCGCCGAGGCCTGCGGCGGCGGGGATGTGAGGCTCGGCGTCTGGCTGGGCGACAGCCTGGTCTACCTCTACCCGGTCCGGTGAGCCGCCCCCTGGGGGGCTCTGGTTGGCCAGGTGCAGCGTCTGCGGCCGCCCCGCGGTGTACGTGTCGAGGATAGGCGGCTTCGCGCTCTGCGAGAGGCACTTCGACGAGTACTTCATGAAGAAGCTGCGTAGGACAATTCGAAAGTACAGGCTGTTCAGGAGCAGGGAGCGGATAGCGGTGGCGGTCTCCGGGGGGAAGGATAGCCTCGCGCTGCTCCACGCGCTGCACCGGCTGCGGCGGAGCGCGCCGGGCTGGGAGGTCGCCGCCCTCCACGTTGACGAGGGGATACGCGGCTACCGAGAGTACTCGCGGAGGCGGCTGGAGAGGGTGGCCTCCGAGCTGGGCGTGGAGCTCCACGTGATAAGCTTCAGGGAGGAGCTGGGCTACACGCTCGACGAGATAGTGAAGCTGGGCGCGGAGCGGGGGCTCAAGTATAAGCCGTGCACCTACTGCGGCGTCTTCCGCCGCTACCTGATGAACATAGCCGCGAGGAGGATGGGCGCCACCGTGGTGGCCACCGCGCACAACCTAGATGATATCGTTCAGACGTTCCTCCTGAACGTGATAGGGAACGACTGGGTGAAGGTCTCGCGGCTCGGCCCCGTCTCGGGCCCCGCCCGCCACCCCAGGTTCGTGAGGAAGGTGAAGCCCTTCTACGAGCACCTCGAGAAGGAGACCACCCTCTACGCCGTGCTACACGGCCTGTACACGGGGTTCGAGGAGTGCCCCTACGCGAGGCTGAGCCCCCGCTGGCAGGTGCGTAGGATGATAAACCAGCTAGACGAGGCCTACCCGGGGACGAAGCACAGCCTGCTCAACAGCCTCCTCTCCGCCCTGGAGATACTGGAGAAGGCCGGGGTGGCGGGCAGAGAGGACCTCTACAGCTGCGCCATCTGCGGCGAGCCCAGCGCCCACCCGGTCTGCAGGGCGTGCCTCCTAAGGCTCGAGCTGGGTATAATGGAGCTGCCCCGGGAGAAGCTGGAGGCGCTCCCCGAGGAGGCTAGGAGAATGGTGCTCGCCGCGCTGCGGAGGAGCGAGCCCCGCCGCCGCGGCGGCGGAGACGCTATGAACGCCCACCAGGGTGGGGCCACGGGCTCCGGGTGAGCCCTGGCGTGGCCGGCTGCAAGCTCGTCTACCGCGAGGCGGGGCCCCCGGTGAGGCTGGAGATAGCCGGGGGGAGGGCCTGCATCGGCCCCGGCTGCAGGCCACTCATAGTCGCAGGGCCGTGCAGCGTCGAGGACCCGGATATGATAAGGGAGACCGCCCTGTTCATCAGGAGGCTCCTGGTGGATACGCTCGGCTACAGCAACGTGGTCCTCCGGGGCGGCGCATGGAAGCCCCGGACGAGCCCCTACAGCTTCCAGGGCCACGGCGCCAGGGCGCTGGAGTGGCTCCGCGAGGCCGGCGACGCCGCCGGGCTCCCCGTGGCGACCGAGGTCATGGACCCGAGGGACGTGAAGCTCGCCGCCGAGTACGTGGACGTGCTCTGGGTCGGCGCCAGGAACATGCAGAACACGCCGCTGCTCCGGGAGCTTGCGAAGACGGGTAAGCCGGTGCTGCTCAAGAGGCACTTCGGCGCCACGGTAGAGGAGTGGCTCTGCGCCGCCGAGTACCTCCTCGCCGGGGGCAACGAGCAGGTGGCCCTGGTGGAGAGGGGGACCCGCGGCTTCAACGAGTACGCCAGGTTCAGCCTCGACATAACCGTGGTGCCAGTGGTTAAGAAGCTGTCCAGGCTGCCGGTGCTCGTGGACGTGAGCCACCCCGCGGGGAGGAGGGAGCTTGTGCCCCCGCTGGCCGCGGCCGCGCTGGCCGCGGGGGCGGACGGGGTGATGGTGGAGGTCCACCCGAACCCGGACAAGGCGCTGAGCGACGCGAAGCAGCAGCTGCCCTTCAGGATGTTCGAGGAGATGGCTAGGGAGCTGCTGGAGCGGGGCCTCCTGCCCCGCTAGCCGAAATCCTTCCTCGCGTGGGCGGCTATGTGGCCCAGTATATTCGTCTTCTGGACCGCGTAGCTGAGCGGTATAAGGTCTAGCCACGCGCTGGTGGTCAGCAGCAGCGCCTCCGGCTTAACGGCTTTCACGGCCCGCTCTATCCAGGGCTTCACCGCGCCGTAGTGCTCGGGGTATATGTTGCGGGCCTGCACCACGCCCAGCCCCAGGCCGGGGGCGGGGGCACCCTTCGCCTCCAGCAGCCTGAGGGCCTTCTCCGGCGCGTCAGCCACGTCGACCACGATGTAGTCAACGTTCTTTAGGCCGTCGAGCTTCTCGTAGACCCCCGGCTCGGGCACGTTGTACTCTACGGCTAGCCTGGTGGAGGCCCCTGCGGCCTTGGCCTCTCCGAGTATCCTCGACGCCAGCTCGGCTGCGAGCGCCGCGTCGTCGGGGGTGGCGTCGACGTCGGCTAGCCAGGGCTCGTCGAGCTGCACCACAGCCGCGCCTGCCTCAGCCGCGGCCCTGGCCTCCCTCGCCAGTATCGCCGCTATGTCGGAGGCGAGCTCCTCGAGGCTCTTCCCCGTCTGGTTCCTGGAGAGTCTGGCGAAGGTGACGGGGCCGGGGAGGACGACCTTCACCCTCGCCCATCCGGGGAGGGCAGCGCGGAGCTGCCTCACCCTAGGCGCCGTCACCAGCCTCTTCGGGTCGGGCTCGTCTATGAATACGGGTATCCTGTAGAAGAAGTTGTTGTCGAACCAGCGGAGCAGCCCGTCTATAGCCACGTTCCTCCAGGCCTCGGCGAAGGGGCGGAGGGGGTCGTGCCACTCCAGCACCGGGTCCACCGCGGCGTCGAGGCCGGCGCCCAGCTGGACGCCGAGAAGGAGGAGAGTATCCTCCCACACAGCCCTCAGAGCCTCCACGTGGCCCGCCTCGCCCTTCTCCTCCAGCCGCCGGAGCGTCTTCCTGACACGCTCGCTCCTCGGGTACCCGCCGAGCACCTCGGCCTCCACGCGCAACCCGGGGGCCACCCGGGGGCGGGGGCGGCGCGGAGCGTGGCTGGATAAATCGTTGAACCCCACCCCTGCCAGGGAAGTAGAGGCCACCAGGGGGCGGACGGGGTGCTGGCGCTGGAGCAGCTTCTGCCGAGGCTGCGGCGGGCGCCGTGGCGGAGGCTGGGCGCGGGCTGGGCGGTGGTCTTCGGCGGCCTCGCC
>JAADFC010000143.1 GCA_013153105.1 Thermoproteota archaeon | reverse complement strand
TCCTCCGCCACCACCCTCCCGCCCCTGGCGACGACGTACTCGCCGCTTAGTAGCCCCAGCTCCCTCAGCACGTCGGAGACCTTCATCCCCGGCCTGTACTCCACAGTCTTCTCGCCGTCCCCGAGTATCCTCACCCGAACCGGCACAGCTCCCCCCAAGGCTGCGGGCGGGGGCCTACGGGCAGACCAGTATATGCGTCTTCGAGTGCCTCACCACGGTGTCCACGAAGGGTGCAGCGCTGTCCCGGGGGCTGGGGAGGATTATCAGGGTGGCCCTGGCCTCCTCGGCGCTCCTCAGCACCGCCTTCGGGTCGTCGCCCGCGACCCGGTACCTCACCTCCACGCCCTCGCCGCGGAGCCGCTCGAGGGTCTGGAGGACCTCCTCTCCGGGCTCCGCCGCCTCGTCCTCGTGGACGTATATTACTATGGTCTCAACCTTGGCCCTCGCGGCTACGGTGAGGAGGCACTCGGCGAGCCCCCGGGCGGGGGCGCCGCTGTGGAACACCGCCACCAGCGGGCCCCGCAGAGGGTCCGGGGGCAGGATGAGCCTCCCATCCTCCTTGGCGGGCCTCATGACGAGCACGGGCCGCGTGGACCTCATTATGACCTCCTCGGCGACGCTGCCCAGGAGCAGGTAGCTCAGCCACCTCCTACCGTGGCTGCCCAGCACTATGAAGTCAGCCTGGTACCTCTCGGCTGCCCCTAGTATGGCGCGGGTGGGGTCCTCGAACACGGGCTCCGCGACCTCAACCTCGAACCCGGCCCTCTGCAGCTCCTCGGCGTAGCGCCTCAGCTTCCCCAGGGCGGACTCGCGCAGCGACCGCTTAACCTCCTCGGCTATTGTAGTGTAGAGCCTCTCTATAGCCTCCTCCACTTCCGTCGGCGGGATCGCGTGGAAGAGTATCAGCCTCCGGGTCCCGAGCCTGCGGAGGCCCGGCAGCCACCTGACCATTATGTCGGAGACTGCGGAGAGGTCGAACGCGACCAGCGCAGTCTCGAAGCGGGCTCCCGGCATCCCAGCCCAGCCCCGCGGGGTAAGCGGGGAACCTGGGCTGGATGTAGTTAAGCCTTTAAGAAGGACGCTCGCCCGCCGCCGGGCGGCCCGAGCTATTAAGCCACCGCGGCGCGGGGCTGAGGGGGTGCGGGAGCGTTGGCCCCGAAGGCGGCCGCGCCGGCGGGGTACCTGGCGAGCCTGGCGGTGGCCGTGCTGCTGGCCGCCGCCCTCATACCGCCGGGGCCGGAGAAGACTGCGCAGCTGATAGCGGTCACCGCCTTCCTCGGCACTATCCTCGGCGCGATATTCTTCTGGAAGTTCAGGGTCGCCTTCGCCCTCGCGATGATATCGCTGCTCCTCTTCACCGGCGTCATGACGCCGGAGCAGATGATAAAGTACATGCACATGGACGTGATAACCTTCCTGATAGGCATGATGATAGTGATAGGCTTCCTCGAGGAGAGAGGCTTCTTCGAGTACCTGCTCGATAGGCTGGTGAAGCCGCTCGGCAGGAGCGGTAAGACGCTCTTCGCCGGCCTGCTCGTCCTCGCGGCGTTCATGGCCTCGCTGGTGGACGAGGTAACCTCGATACTATTCATGATGGCGCTCCTGCTGCGGATAACGAAGAAGTACGACATGGACATAGTGCCGTTCATGATAGCTGTAGTGATAGCCACCAACGTCGGGAGCAGCTTCACCGTGGTCGGCAACCCTATAGGCGTGCTGATAGCGTTCAGCGGCGGCTTCAGCTTCCTCGACTTCATCAACTACAGCTTCCTTACCGTCGGCCTCTGGGTGCTGCTGCTCACCGCCGTGCTGAGCCTCGTCTACTGGCGCAGCTACGTGAGGGAGCTGGATGAGAAGCTGCGCAGGCTCGGCACCGAGTTCGAGGCCGAGGCTGAGAGGGGCAGCATGGCGGCGCCCTGGGCTGTGTTCATAGCGACCATCGGCGGCCTCATCCTCCACCACCACATCGAGGCTGCGCTGGGGCTGCCGAAGAACAGTACCCTCGTGGCGATACCGATAGTGATGGCTGCGGTGTCGCTGATGCTGAGCGGGGACAAGGCGAGGGAGATTGTGGAGAGGAAGGTTGAGTGGTGGAGTCTCATGTTCTTCATGTTCTTCTTCGCCACCGTCGGTGGCATAGCTGAGACCGGAGTGGCGAAGCTGATGGCTGGAGCTATACTGGACCTCGCCGGGGGCGACCCGGCGCTGATAATGGTGCTCACCCTCTGGGCGAGCGGCATCCTCAGCGCGTTCATGGACAACGTGCTGGCCGTGGCTACGTTCATAGCCATACTCCAGCAGCTGGCCCCCACGCTGGGGCACGAGGCGGTGTTCCCGGCGTGGTGGGCGATGCTCTGGGGCGGCTGCTACGGGGGCAACATGACGATGATAGGCAGCACCGCTAACATCGTCGCGCTAGGCATCGTGGAGAAGGCGCGGGGCCGCTACCTCCGCTTCGTAGAGTGGCTCCGCCCCGGGCTGCTGTTCGCCACCGCGCAGATGCTGCTGGCCACCCTGCTGGCATACCTGCGGTTCTTCGTGCTCGGCCTCTACTAGCCCGGCCGCTGAGCCTGCTAGGCCCACCCTTTTCCCCTCCCTCCCCCTGGGGGCCGCGAGTGTGGAGGCGGCTGCGTGGTGGGCGGCGTCTCCACTCGCCGGTGGAGGGTGGCCTACGAGGATACTGTGGAGGCCCTGGTGGGGCCTGGGGCGCGGCGCGCCCTTGGAGGGGCTGCGGCGCCCCTCGGGCCGGATCTTGTTGCGTTGGTGTATGATGAGGGTGTGCCGGGGGGGCTTGTGGAGGACGTCGCCTCGGGGCTTGCGGGGGCTGGGCTGCGGGTTGTGAGGCTGGGGCTGCCGGGCGGCGAGGCTGTGAAGACCCTGGACACCGTGGCCAGGCTGTGGCGGTGGCTGCTGGAGGTCGAGGCTACCAGGGCTAGCCTGGTGGTCGCGGTCGGCGGCGGTGCGGTCACGGACACCGTGGGCTTCGCGGCCGCCACGTACATGAGGGGTGTCAGGTGGGCTACTGTGCCGACGACGCTGCTGGGTATGGCTGACGCTGCGGTGGGCGGGAAGACTGCGGTGAACCTGGAGGCGAAGAATATTGTGGGGGCCTTCCACCAGCCCCGGTTCATCGTGGCCGACGTGGAGTACGCTGCGACGCTGCCGGAGAGGGAGTACCGGAGTGGGCTGGCGGAGGTGGCGAAGCACGCCCTCATAAGGGGCGGGGGGATGCTCGAGAGGCTGAAGACCCTGTCGGGGCGGCTGCTTGGCCGCGACCCCGAGGCTCTCACCTGGGCGGTGCTGGAGAGCATCGACGTGAAGATGGGGGTTGTCTCGAGGGACCCTAGGGAGGAGACGGGGCTCCGGAGCATACTCAACCTCGGCCACACGTATGCGCACGCGCTGGAGAAGGCCAGCGGCTACAGCATCCCCCACGGCTACGCCGTCTCTATAGGCCTGGTGGTCGAGGCGTACGCTGCCGTGGAGGCCGTAGGCGCGGACCCGGGGCTGCCGGGGCTGGTGGCGGGGCTCCTCGAGGGCCTCGGCCTCCCCGTCCGGCCTCCCCGGGAGCCGGGGTGCGGCGAGGTCGTGGAGCACGTGAGGCTGGACAAGAAGAGGAGGGGTGACAGGCTGCTGCTGCCGCTGCTCCGGGAGCCGGGGAGGGTGGAGCTGGTGGAGATGGGTCTCGGGGAGGCTAGGAGGCTCCTCATGGAGGCCTGCGCGAGGGCCTCCTCAGGCGCCCCCGCTCTTAAATAGCGTCTAGGGGGCGGGTGGAAGCCTAGCCAGCGGTGCCGTGGGGCTATGGCTCGGGCGCCGCTGCTCGTGGACTCGGTTCAGGAGCTGATAGGCGAGATCGTCTACGACCCCTACGGCCGGGTGCTCGGCCGCCTGGTGAGCTTCGAGAGCGACGTGGACGGGACGGTGCAGAGGATAGTTGTGGAGAACGAGTATAAGGACATAACCTTCATAGGCAGTGAGAGCGTCGAGATAAAGGATGGCAGGATAATAGTGTGGCCGGAGTGGAAGACCCTCGCCTACAGGGTGATAGCAAGCTACCAGAGGGCCCTCAAGAGGCTGAAGGGCCTCGAGGAGATGTACAGCAGGGGCGAGGTCCCCGGCGCGGTCTACCACGAGCTGAGGAAGAAGCTGAGCAGGAGCCTCGACAAGCTCAAGGAGGACGCGAAGAAGCTCAAGGAGATGATAAACCACAGGCTCCACGAGATAGAGGACAACAACCTCAAGCTCGACCGCGCCATAGCCAACCTGAAGATGAGCTACCTCGCCGGCGAGATAAGCGAGAAAGCCTACAAGGCCGCCATAGAGAGGCTCCGCAGCGCAAAGGACAGCAACACTAAGGAGGTGGAGGACCTCAAGTCCACCAGGAGCAGGATAGAGAGCCTAGAGAGCGGCGCGATACTCAAGACCGAGACGGCCAAGCCAAAGGAGGAGAAGGAGGAGAAGCCGCCCACAGCGATAGAGGGCATACAGCCGATACCGGTGAAGCTCATCGAGGGCTAACCCCTCCCAAGACCTCTCCAGCGCAGCCGGGCCCGGCAGCCTTTTCCCCTCCCAGCCCAGCCCCTCTCCACGCGGGTGCCCAAGTTCTTGGCCTCCGAGGCCCGCTCCACCACCCTGCGGCTGCGGCGTATGCGCGTGGCTGCGCTGCTCGCCGAGCTGGGCGGCGGGGGCGACCAGCTGGCGCGTAAGAGCCTGGAGGAGCTGTTGAGGCTCATTGAGGCTGCGAGGCTGGAGGCGAGGGAGAGTCTGGAGTGGAGGGGGGCGAGGAGGCTGGAGGCGAGGCTCGAGAGTTAGCCCGCCTCCTGCTGCGCACCGCCCGGAGGGCGGCGGGGCTGGGCAGGCCGGAGCACCGGTTCCTCGCGCTGCTCGCCGTGGCGAACAGGTTTCTAGAGGAGAGGGGTCTGGGCAGGCTGGTGATAGTCGGCGGATTCGCGGTGGAGCTCCTGACGGGGGGC
The DNA here is from genome assembly GCA_013153105.1 of Thermoproteota archaeon. Taxonomy (GTDB): domain Archaea; phylum Thermoproteota; class Thermoprotei_A; order Sulfolobales; family Pyrodictiaceae; genus QNYQ01. Next base: position 387 of record JAADFC010000143.1, on the reverse strand, counting down.
GCCACGCGCACCCTCGACGTGGACGTGGCGGTGGAGCGTGTGGAGGCTGCGAGGCTGCTGGAGGAGGCGCTCCGGCTCCTGGCCAGGCTAGGAGAGGGGGAGGCCGTGGAGTCTGTCCGGGGGCCGGTGGTGGGGCTCGGCAGCGTGGAGAAGAGTATAGACTTGGTCTCCTCGAGCTACCACGCCAGGTTCCCGCCGCTCAGCGTCGAGGTGCCCGGCTACGGTAGGGTCTACGTGGAGGCCCCCGAGGAGCTGGTGCTCCGCTACCTCCGCGAGCGCCTCTACTGGGGCACGGTGGAGTCGTGGAGGCGGGTCCTCCTCCTGCTGGGCGTGCTCTGGGACAGGATGGACCTTAGGGGGCTGGCAGCGGAGGCGTGCCGCGAGGAC
>JAADFC010000128.1 GCA_013153105.1 Thermoproteota archaeon | reverse complement strand
TGGTACCTCGAGGTGAGCTTTGACCTCACAAAGCTCTCGAGCGGCCGCCTCTACCACTACTGCCCCTACTGCAAGAGGAACACGTTCCACGAGATACTAGGCCGCGAAGAGGAGGGGGAGCCGCCGCCTCATAAACCCGCGGAGGCTGGAGTAGACAAGGCCGGGGATGAGGACGAAAGGGGTACCGAGCAGCGGTAGGGGCTATGCGGAGACCTGTCTCAGCCGACCCCCCAGCCCCTTGGCCTGTCGCCGGGTCGGTAAGGAGAATGCTCCTCACCGCCGCCCCGCGGCGGAGGCGGCTCGCGAGACCGTCGTCTCCTCATCCCCGCGCGTCGGGCTAGTGGGCCCCGCTGGTGAGTAGGGGGAGTATCGACCGGTAGTCCTCGAGGAGCTGTCTGGGACGGCTGGTTCCTATGACGTCGGCCCCGGCTGCTATCAGCAGTGCAGCCTGTAGCCCGGTCCTTATACCGCCGGCGGCCTTGACGCGCACCCGCCCCTTCAGGCCCCGGGCGGCTATCACGCTCGCTGCTATGACCACGTCCTCAGGCTGCGTGGGCCTGCCCCCGAAGCCGGTCCCGGTCTTGACATAGTCGGGCTCCGTAGCCGAGAGTAGCGCCTCGAGGGCCTCCCTGTAGAGGCTCTTGTCTACAAGCGCCGCGTCCACTATGAGCTTGCACTTGACACTGTTCTCGCGGCATATCTCCACGAGGGCCCTCGCTTCGTTTATGTAGGCTTCTCTCCGCCCTGCTATGAACAGCTGCAGGTTAGTTACAGCGTCTATCTCGTCGGCGCCATAGCCTATAGCGTCCTCGAGCTCCTTAACCTTAGACTCGACAGTATGGTAGCCGAAGGGGAACCCCACAACCGCACCCAGGCAGCGGCGCGTCAAGCCTCTGGCCTCGCGCAGCAGCGTCGGCGAGAGGATCAGGCAGCGGAGGTTGAGCCTCTCCAGCTCCTCCACAGCCGCCTCCAGCTCCCGGAGGCCAGCCTCTGGCCTCAGCACAGCGTGGTCTATCCTCGCCGCCAGCTCCTCGGGCGAGGGTAGACGCATGGAGAAGAGAAGCTCGCTCCCCGCCAACGGGGCCTCACCAGCGCTGCGCGTCACGCCCGGAAGGCTACTCTATCCAGTCGCCTGTCTCAATCTTCTCGGGCAGATACTTGTCAGCCAGGAAGCGGAGCCCCTTGCTCGTCAACGCCTCTATCTCAAGCTTCGCCTTCTTGTCTAGGAATATCTCTATCTCCCTCTTCCACTTGGGCGTCTGGAACCACAGGTAGTTCATGAGCTCGTACGCCCTCTTAATGTCCGCGTCCTTAGCCTTTATGATGTAGTTGCGCCTCTCCTGCTCGGTCAGGTAGGGCTTCTTCCCAGACTTGGGGTCGCCGAAGATGTCGGTCATGCTAACCCCTATGAACCTCGCCTGCGGAGTGGCTAGCCGCTCGCTCTCATAGCTTAGCGTTATCGAGCCTATCTTGAACACGCTGTAGATATACCATCCGTAGGGGTCGGCGTCGGTCAGTATGTAGACAGGCAGGCCCAGCTCCTCGTTTAGCCTGCGGACAAACCTGCGTGTCGCCCGGTCAGGCTGGCCGGCGCTTGTGATGAGTATAGCCTTATGCTGCCGCCAGTACTTTATCCTGTGGAGTTGCTGGAACACGGCGTCCTTCTCGACGACAAGAACGTACTCGGCGTTGACGTCGAGGAACTCTATGAGGTCAGGTGTGGGCTCTATAGCGTAGGCCCCGTGACCCATCTTGCTGAGGTCTATCACATCTCCGCCGCTGCGTATCCTCATGTCACCAACTACCTTGCCCTTCTCCTTGCTCAATATCAGCATCTCCTCGCGCAGAAGCCCCGTCAACACCTCTATGTCTCGTATGACGGCGTCGCTCTCCCGCTGCTCGTCCCAGGTGTTCTCCTCGTGGCGCCGCCCGCCGGGCTCGCGGTAGACTATAGTGTGCTTGCCCCTGTAGTATAGGTCACGGATGGTGGGGTACTCGTCTCTCTCGAGGGCCTCGAAGATTATCCTTGCCATGAGTAGCGTCTGCATGAACTTCTTAGCCTCGTGGAGGTCGAAGAAGCTCCTCTTGAGCTTCTCCGGGCCGAGCAGCAGCAGCTTCCTACGCTCATCGTATATCGTGTTGGAGAGCGTCCTCTTCGGAAGCATGAGGAACGGGTTCTCGCCACGCCGGATCTGCTCCAAGACCTCGCGGAACCTCTGGCGGAAAACCTCGAGAGCCCGCTTCCGGGCCTCCTTGTCCGCCTGGTCGATGTAGCTCTCCGCCAATGTAGGCCACCTCCCGCCTCTCCGGAGTAGCTGCAGCCGACCCTGCGGCGCACCCGGAGGGACTGATAGGCGGAGCCGCCTATCTACCCAGCCCTGCACACCCGCCACGCCGGGGTCGGCAGCTACTCCTCGACGCTCACCTCGAGGCCTTCGACTAGCTTTGCGAACTCCTCCTCGGGCAGGCCGAGCCTCTTCTTCATTGCTGTAAGCAGCATCTCCCTTATATCACTCTCCTTCACACCGTAGCTCTTCAGTATCACTGCGAGGCTCTTCGCAACCTCCGGCGTGTACTTCATGAAGGTTACTATGCGCCTCTTAGCTTCCTCCTCACGCTTCTTCTTCAGCAGGTACTCGCGCAGCTTGCGGGCGGCCTCCCGGAGGGCGTTGCGCAGCTCCTGCTCTATCTCCGGCGCCTCGGCGACACTCTCCTTACCAGCAGCCTTGTAGGGCACCTTCGTACTGGCGATGTGTGTTAGGACAGCTATAGGGGCCGGGAATGTTACCATGTAGGTCTTCCAGTCGAAGCTGTGCAGGACCTTCCACGCCACGTCGGCCCGCTCGTCGTAGAGGAGGGGTATCTTGTTGGCGTACCGGAGCAGCATAGGCTCCTCCTGCGGGGGTATCTCACCACCGTATGCTATGCCCACCTCGACTATGAAGGGGTGCCCCTCATAGACCTTCGGCCTCCTAGTCACGGCGACGACGAACTCCGGCTTCAGTATGGACCTCAACCCCGTCTCTATAACCTCAGGCCCCAGGGGGCTTAGCGCATCGGCGCTGGGCGGGCGGAACTTGCGGAACTCCCTCATCTTCGAAACTAGGCGCACTATGTCCCGCTCGCTCAGCCGGTGAGGGTCCAGGTCCTTGGGTATACCCGCATACTCGAGGAAAGCCTCAGCAGTCTTCTTACCCACACCCTGAAACGTCTCAACCATGAACTCAAGCATAGTCTTCGCATTAGACCTGCTGATCAGCTGCTTCAACATCTCAGCATCGACACCGTGGGGGTGAGGCTTGACCTCCCGAGGCTTCGGCGGAAGCTTGTTGAGAGTCCTACGGTACACGACTACGTTACCGTCAGGGTCGACGAACACTATGTTAGCGTAGGGTGCTGCTATAGCCGTGCGCTGGAAGTACGTGTATATCCTATGTCTCGCCCTGCTCCAGTCCCCCTTGATGGTTATGCTGACCCTCGTGCCGTGCCAGCCGCTGGGGTTCTCGAACTCGCCACGGGCCAGCACCAGGGGCTCGTTGCGCTGGATATCGATCTTGAGCTTGAAGTAGTAGACGCGCCTTGACCCTATGGGCGCGGTGTAGACCTCTATGGGCCTACCCGTAGTGGCCTGCGCGTATATTATGACTGCTTTCGCGCCTAGGCCGAAGCGGCCCCGGGCCTGCCTGAGCTTATACTTGCTGCTGAAGAAGACCCGGCCAAACGCGGAGGGCACGTTGTTGGGGGGTATGCCTATACCGTTGTCCTCCACTGTTATCCTGTAGAACGACTCCTCGCGGTCAACCGCTTCGATGCTTACGAATATGTCGGGGAATATCCCGTGCACGTCCGTCGCGTCGAGGGCGTTCTCGACCAGCTCGCGGACAGCCTGGTAGAGGGCCTTTGTGGGGTTGTCGAAGCCGGCTATCTCCTTGTAGTGGTAGAAGAACTCTGAGGGGGACATGCTCTTGAAAGTCTCACGCGGCGCCTCCGCAGCCTTCGCCCTTTGTGCCCTCTGCCTAGCCACCTAGACCCCCTAGGTGGGGGAGGGGCGGCCACCGGCTATATAGGGTGGAGCTGTTCGGCGCGCGGCTCTAGAGGCGCCCGGCGCGCCGCAGCATCTCCGGGATACTCTTCGTGTATGGCGGCGTCAGTATATCGTACTCCGTTATTATGGCTGTGACCAGCTCGGGCGGTGTCACGTCGAAAGCCGGGTTGTACACCGGCACGTCCGGCACCGTTATCAGCAGCTTGCCCAGGACGGTGCGCACCTCGTCGGGGCTCCTCTCCTCGATAGGTATCTCATCACCCTCAAGCTTTGGGTCGAACGTTGAGGAGGGCGCGGCGACGTAGAAGGGAACCCGGTGCCGGTTAGCGAGCACGGCTATGGTGTATGTGCCTATCTTGTTCGCCACGTAGCCGTCCAGGGTTATTCTGTCGGCGCCCACTATAACCTTGTCGACAAGCCCCTTATACATGACATAGCCGACCATGTTGTCTGTTATGAGCCTAACCTCTATACCCTCTTTAACAAGCTCCCAGACGGTGAGCCTGGCGCCCTGGAGCAGCGGCCTCGTCTCAGTGGCTATCACCCTTATCCTCTTCCCCTCCTCCACGGCGGCGCGCATGACACCCTCGGCGGTGCCGTAGCCTGCGGTGGCCAGCGCGCCGGCGTTGCAGTGGGTTAGAATAGTGTCGCCGTCCTCGACGAGCTTAGCCCCGATCCTGCCGAGCTTAATGTTAGTCTCAACATCCTCTACGTGTATTTTCTTGGCCTCGTCTATGACTGCCCTTACTATAGCATCCACGCCCCGGGGCTCAGCCCTCTTGGCAGCCTTGGCCACCCTGTCCAGCGCCCAGAACAGGTTGTAGGCCGTCGGCCTCGTCGAGGCCAGAACCCTCCGCGCCTCCTCCAGCTTCTCCAGCAGCTCCCCAGTGGAGCGCGCCTCGGAGTAGTATGCGGCGAGCGCCATGCCGTAGGCGGCTGCGACGCCTATAGCGGGGGCTCCACGTATCTCCATGTCCTTAATTGCCTTCGCAACCCTCCTATAGTCGCGCGTCTCCCTATAGACCTCCTCCCAGGGTATGAGCCGGGTGTCAAGCCAGCGGAACACGGGGCCCTCGGGGCGGTCCTCAACCCACTCCAGCGGCTTTATCCGCAGACGCTCCAAGACGCTCGTCAAGGCCATGTCCACCCGCGGCCTGAGCCGCAGCTTCCGCCTCCACCGGCGCCAAGGGGGAAGATATAGAGAGCACCCTCCCGGCCCGGCGGCCCCCGGGAGGCGAGGGGGCTCTATGGCCGACGGGGACAGCGCTGCAAGGCTGCTGCTGCGCAGGGAGCGGCTGCCGCTGCTGGAGGTGGTTGAGCCTAGCCCGAGGGCCGCCAGGCTGCTGGGCCGCCAGACGCTGGGCGAGCTGCTCCACGTGGTCGAGGCGCTCTACCTGCTCTACCATGATGCCGCCGTGGTGGAGGAGCCTGGCGGTAGGCGCGTAGGCTTCGAGGAGCTGATGGCAATCTACTCGGAGCTGAACCC
>JAADFC010000037.1 GCA_013153105.1 Thermoproteota archaeon | reverse complement strand
CGGGCTAGCCCCGGCAGCCACCCCCGCCTCACCTCGCCTCCACGAGCTTCAGGAGCCCCCGGCCTATGGTCTCCTTACCACCGAGCACGACGATCCCGTCACGCTCCCCGACGAGACGACGCAGATAGCCGACAGCCTCGTCGGGCGGCAGCGCCCTCCGGTGCCCAACCCTCCTCGCGAACACGGCGAACGCGTACACCGCACCCTGACTCGTATACTCCTCCGTCCACAGGGCGCCCTCAGCCACAGTCTTCGTGGCAGGCTCCAGCCGGACCCTCGCCTGCCTCAGTATCCCAGCCTCAACAACCTCCCGGAACAGCTCATGGTCCTCAAACACGTAGACACCACCCGAGAGGAGGAGCCTATGCAGCCGCCCGAGCCCCCCAACAAGCTCCCCCAGCTCCCCCAGCCTCTCGGCGCTCAGGTAGCGCATCCCCACGCCGCCCACGGGAATGTTGTTCACGAACTCAACCTCGCCAGTGACTTCACGCGCGTCACGGAGGCTGACAAGCAGCTCCCCCACCCCCACATCCCCGTGGGCCACAGCGCACGCCTCGAGTATGCCGGCCACCTGCGCCAGCTGCATCACGCTAGTAGCATAGGCGAACCGCGTAACAACACTATCCCCCTCCCTGGCTTCGACACGCACCGGATAGAAGAGGAGAACCCCATCAGTAAACACTAACGGGCTAGCATAACTCTCATCACCCACATCCTCGACACGAAGATCCCAGCCGAACGCCCCCAGACACTTCCTACACTCAACACCCTGCCTATCATCAACACAGCCGCGGATGCAGAGACTCTTCAGGGAGCCCTTAACCGCTGAAGCAGGCAGGAACGGCAGCCCAAACCCATCCCTAGCAACCGGAAGATCGACAACACCAGGGCTACGCCCAACACCAACATGCAACGGCGTCAAGGCACCAGCAAGGAAGAACACACACCGCTCCAAGCCAGCAGCACCCCACTAGCAACGGCCCAATAGTTCCTACCGGAGCATCGACGGAAAACAGATAGCCTATGAGCAGCTGTGGAAGCTCACTGCTCTAGCCGCGCTACTCCTCCCGCCTGTCGCCGGTATCACCAGCTTCACTCGGCGTGAGCAGTCTATTGAGTAATTCCGGAACATTGACATTGATAGCGTCTACCCCCCGGCACCTCGTAGCTATGTAGTATGCTAGCGCTGCAAGGTCGCCCCGGCCGGGGCAGACAGGCAGAATAGGCCTCTCCCTGCCACGTGTCCCTGCTAGCGCAACGCCTCGCAGCAGGTAGGGATACCATTCGACTCTTTCGATGCTGGAAGGATCCTTTATCATTTTACAGTATGCAGCGGCAAGCATCAGTAGTGCTCCGCATCTCGACCGGTTGTCCGGTAACCGGCTCTGTATTCTTTCGAGTGCATCGAGTAAGCGCTCCGCACGCGAGTCGTCATAGCAAGTGTCAAGCAGCCAGGAGACGTTCCTCAGGGTGTTCCTTATGTTCTGGTCGCGCGTGAGCCTCTTCAAGTTGCTCAGAAGGGAACTAGTGAACGCACGGTCTCCCGCGGACGACCTCGCGGCTTGACAGGCATTCCTTATAGCGTTAATGACGTTATTGTAGTTTGGGCTTGTAGGACATTCATTTAACCTGCCTTCTGTGCACTTGAACACGCAGTCTACGACAAACATGGCTAGCTCCCGGTTGCGTTCATCAACTAGGGAGACAAGTGCCTCTTTGAGCGCGTTGAGAACGTTAGTGTATTCGACAGAGGTGGTTTCTTCATGTCCCTCAGCTACGTCTATTATTTTTTCGATTTTTCTAAGTTCTTCGGGGCAGACACAGTTGCTGCAATCGTTTGGCATGGCGAGTAGCCACCGCACCCTATTCTGCTCTGTAAGCTATATTTAACTGTTGCCTCTTAGGGTTGTGTTCTTCAACTTACAGTTGTCACAACGATAGACGCATATGTGAGTGGTTTCGCACAGTGTAGGATATGGATGTGTTTCATAATCCTATGGTTGATAGCTGTAAGATTAATATTTTGACTTCGGTGTTAGCCGAGATGTTACGGGTTAAGTGCAGCGGCTAGAGCTGGTATCTAGTGATAGGTGTTACGGCTAGCGACGTGCCTAGCAGGGGGTCAGCTGCGGGTGGGTGTGTGGGCTGGGTTGGGTGGTGTCCGGGGTTTGGGGAGGCGGTTGAAGCCTGGTAGGCTTGTGTTGAGGGTTAATGGTGTTGAGATGGTTGCGTATGGGGTTGAGGGTGCTGGGGATGGCTATGAAGTGTTTGAGGTTGAGGTGCTGGTTTCCTGTGGGAAGGGTGGGTGTCAGGAGAGTGATGAGAGGTCTACTTCTGCTACGTAGCGGGTCTCTTCGCGTAGCTCCATTATCCTTTTGCGTACTGGTTTGAGGTCTAGCTTGCCTATGGGGTCGTGTATGGTTATTATCTTGGGTCTGCCGGTGCCTAGGCCTACGACCAGGTAGAGCCAGTATTTGTCGCGGTGTTGTCTTGCGAATATGTATTCCCGCTCGGTTAGCTCTATGTGTCCGCTGTAGCCGGTGTGGGCTTTCACCTCTATGTATCTCAGCACCTCGTTTGTCTCGGGGTCCCTCGACTCGATGTCGTAGCTTTTCTCCTCGTGGACGTCGCGTGGGAGGCGGCCTTGGTCTAGCTCGTAGCGCATGACTAGCTGGAGTGCAATCCTCTCTATGCGGAGGCGGTCCTCTAGCGTCTCGGGCTCCTCTACCACCGTCTCCGGCGTCTCTGCGGCTTCTCTGGCTGCCTCCTCGGGCTGCTGCTGGATGGGCGGAGGCGCAGGGCCCGGCTCGATGACTAGTATGGGGTCTCCAGGGTCTACTGTGGGCTCTTCTGTGAGGAGCTCCGCTCTTATGCCCCGCTGCCGGAGTATCTCCTCTAGCCTCTGTAGGCCCGTGGCTACCGGTCTTAGGCGGTCTTCGAGGTGTCTCCTCACGGCTGTCCTGGCGTGTATCTTCTCGCGGATGCCGAGGCTCTTTGCCTGCCTTGCTCTCGCCGCGCCTTTCTCGAGCAGCTCTATGAGCTTGTCGAGGAGTGCGGGGCCGGTCAGCAGCTGGGGGCGGGAGCCGGGTTTTATGCAGACTCCGATGGGCTCCTCGTAGATTATCTTCTCGCCGGCGCGTATTCTCGCCTGGAATATGGCTAGCTTGCCTTCCACGGCGGGGCTCTGGTATGTTCCTGAGGCTGTCCTGCCCTGGCTTGCTTCGTGTAGGTGTGCGAGGGCGCTGCGTATGGCTAGCACGGCGTCCCACATGCTTCTGGGGGGCTCGCCTCGGGTGAGGCGGCGTAGCCGTCTCGCCTGCTCTGTCAGCAGCTTCTCGAGGCTGTCGTGTACGCCTAGCTGCTCCCTCGCCCGTCTCCGGAGCAGTTCGGGGTGGAGGGTGCGGGGGTAGACGTTCTTCGACTCCAGCTCGTGGCGCAGCCTGTTTATCTTTTCCAGTATAGCCTCTGCGACCTCGTCCAGCCTGCCTTCTATCAGCGCCCTCGCTATGGCCACCTCGCCGTTGGCTCCCAGCGCCTCGGCTACCGCGCCCGAGGCTCCCGGCGCGCCGCCGCGGTAGAGGCGGTCCACGCTGAGTATCCTGCCTTCGGCGTATACTTCGGCTCTGGAGCCTATCATCGGCCTCGCCGTGCCCATGGCCTTTTGTATGGCTAGTATCTTGGTGTAGAGCTTCTCGACGAGGGCCAGGTCGGCGGGTGTGTCGCGGAAGAGGGTGTATATGTAGACCTCGTGCCGCTGCCCCAGCCTCCAGACCCTGCCTATCCGCTGCTCGAGCTTGACGGGGCTCCAGGGCGCGTCGTAGTTTACGAGCACGCTCGCGGCCTGCAGGTTGAGGCCCTCCGAGGCCACGTCGGTGGCGACCACCACGTCTACGTCGCCGACCTCGAGGCGTCTCTTGACCGCCTCTATCCTCTCCCTCGAGCAGTCGCCGGTGGACGCGCCGCTTACGCATTCGACGCGCAGCCCCTTCTCCCTCAGGCGGGGCACTATGTACTCGACGGTGTCCCTGTACTCGCTGAAGACCACCACCCTCCTACCCTTGGACACCCATGCATCTATGAGGGCTGTCAGGGCCTCGAGCTTGGACTCGCCCTTCGCCTCAATGGATGCCGCGACGCTTACGAGGGTCCTAAGCTCCTCTATGTCGCGCTCCGTGAAGATGCCGGGGGGCAGCGCCTCCAGGGCCTCCTCTATGAGCGCCTCAGGCTCGTCTTCGAGTTCGTCGAAGCTAGCCGCGAGCACCTCGCCGAGCCTCCTCAGGCGCTCCGGCTCGACGCCGCGCGCCCGGACAGCGAGGCCCCTCAGTATAGCCTCGAGGGTGCGCCTCGCCGCGTAGACGCTGCTGCCCGCCCGCTTCCTTATCAGCGCCAGCAGCAGCCCCTTCGGGTTACCCTGGCTCCAGATGTCCTCGCCCCACTCCTCTATCTTCCTCTTCAGGAGCCCGGTGAGTATCTGCTCGAACTGCCTCTCCTCCGGGCTCGCGGGGACCAGGAGGGCCAGCATGTGGGCTGGCTTGAACACCTCGCTGCCCTCGAGTGCGTTTACAAGCTCCTTGGTCCTCCTGTAGACGAGCGTGCCGTGGGTGCTGCTGTAGAACTCCCTGTCGTCCAGGACCGTCGAGGCCTGCTCCACGCCCCGCATATCGACGCTCGGCACGAGCAGCATCAGTCTGGCCAGGTAGTCCCTGGCGACGCCGCGGTGGGGAGTCGCGGAGAGGAGGAGCACCACCCGCCCCGGCTCACGGGTCAACCTGTGGACCAGGATGTAGGAGCGGTTCGGGCTCCTGAAGCTGGGGCCCACGCCGACGTTGTGCGCCTCATCGACCACGACGGCGTCCCATGGGACGGGTGCCACGGCCTCCGTGTGGTCTCTGCGGCGGAGGAGGTGGATGCTCGCCACATAGTAGCCGGGGGGCCACCCCTGGGCCTGGTAGGCGGCGACGTCGCCTCCCCCGGCCACCACGTGTATCCGTTCAGGCTCGACTCCCGCGCGTGTAAGCTCGCCCACCCACTGGTCGACGAGGATGCGGGGGACGAGTATGAGTATGCGCGGCTCCCGCCCCTCCAGGCGGAGCCTGGACTCCAGCAGCCGGAGGACCATTATAGCCTCAGCCGTCTTGCCGAGTCCTACCTCGTCGCCTATTAGCAGCCGCGGCGCGGGGCGGAGGGCGGCGTCGTGGAGCAGGAGAACCTGGTGCAGCAGCGGCACGTAGGGCCTCGAGCCGACGCGGAGCGCGTAGATGTACACCGGGTGCCACCGTAGGAGCGTGCGGAGGACAGTATAGGCCACCGAGGCTGCGTCCGCCGAGACCCTCATGACCATCCAGCCCTCAGGCTAGGCCGTACAGCACCCTGAAGGCCCTCGCGGGCCGGTACATGCCGAGGCGGCCCCTCCGCCGGTACCCCTCGGAGAGCTTGGAGGCCCAGCACCGCAGCTCCAGCAGCTCCAGCCCGCTCACGATGTCCCACAGCCTTTTGGCCTTTGCGAAGCTCCTAACCGTCTGGGCGACACCGTAGAACACGAGGGC
>JAADFC010000080.1 GCA_013153105.1 Thermoproteota archaeon | reverse complement strand
CCTCCGGGGCGGCAATGCGAGCGCCCTGTTGAGGCTCCCGGATGGCAGTGTGTTCGTCTACATAACGCCGTCGGGTGCGGTGAAGCCTCGGCTCTCCGAGGAGAGCATCGCGGTGATGAGCCTGGACGGCTACACGTACTGGGGCAGGCCGAGCAGCGAGTACAGGCTGCACCTGGAGGTCTACCGCCGCGTCCCAGGGGCTAGGGCGGTGGTGCACGCCCATAACCCCGCCACGGTCCAGGCGGCTAGGCTGGAGCTCCGCCTCGACCCGGGGCTGCTGGGGGTGGAGGCCCGCTACTACCTCGGCGGCTGCGTCTCGAGGGTTCCCCCGCTGGAGCCTGGGACCCAGCAGCTCGCCGAGGCCGCGGCCGAGGCGCTGGAGAGGTGCCCGGCGGCCGTCATGGAGGGCCACGGCGCGGTTGCGGTTGGCTACGCTGAGGACCCGGTGGCCGCCGTGTACGAGGCGGTGGACAGGCTTGAGGCGCTCGAGGACCTGGCGAGGGCGGCGCTGCTCGAGGCCCAGGCGGGGAGGCGGCTGGGAGGGTAAAAGGAGGGAGGAGACCGGGGTGGGGGCTAGGCTTCGCCGCGGAGGATGCGCTCGCTCTCCTCTATAGCCCTCTTGAACTCCTCCCAGGCCCTCTTTATCTCCTCCACGCTCGCCTCGTCCTCCAGCGTCGACACGTCACCGAGCGGCGCGCCGGTCGCCACCGCCTTTATCAGGCGCCTCATTATCTTGCCGCTCCTGGTCTTCGGCAGCTTGTTAACGAACAACACCCTCGCCGGAACCGCTATCGGGCTCAGCACCTCCCTTACAACCTTCTTAATCTCCTCCTCCAGCTCCCTGCTCGGCCTGTAGCCCTCCCTGAGCACCACCACCGCCAGGGGAACCTCGCCCTTCACCGGGTCCGGTATACCGACCACAGCGGCCTCCGCGACGGCGGGGTGGTGGAGTATCGCGTCCTCGATCTCGGTGGTGCCCAGCCTGTGGCCCGCGACGTTGAGCACCTCGTCGGCGCGGCCTAGGAGCCAGAAGTAGCCGTCCTCGTCCTTGACCGCGTAGTCGGCGGGGTAGTATATCCAGACGCCCTGGTCGGGCTTGCTGAACCTCTGCCAGTAGGTCCTAATGTACCTCTGCGGGTCGCCCCAGAGGCCTATCAGCATGCCGGGCCACGGCTTCTTGATCACGATGTAACCCTTCTCGCCCGGCTTCGCCGGCTCGCCCCTGTCGTTGAACACGTCCGCGTCGACGCCGGGCAGCGGGAAGGTGGCGCTGCCGGGCTTCAGGGGGACCAGCGCTATCCCGGGCGCGGGCGCTATCATCGCGGCGCCGGTCTCGGTCTGCCACCAGGTGTCCACTATCGGCGTCTCGCCCCTGCCTATCACCTCATAGTACCACTTCCACACGTCCGGGTTTATCGGCTCGCCCACACTGCCCAGCAGCCTTATCGAGCTGAGGTCGTGCTTCTTCACCCACTCGTCGCCGTACTTCCTGAACAGCCTTATCGCAGTGGGGCTCGTGTAGAAGATGGTTACCCTGTACCTCTCCACCATCTCCCAGACACGGTCCGGCGCCGGGTAGTCGGGGGCGCCCTCGTACATAACGTTGGTCATGCCGTGCATGAGCGGCGCGTAGACGATGTAGGTGTGCCCGGTTATCCAGCCTATGTCGGCGAGGGTCCACATTATATCGTCGGGCCTCGGGTCCCAGGTCCACTTGAAGCTCCAGTAGACCCAGACCATGTAGCCGCCGACGCTGTGCATTATACCCTTAGGCTTCCCGGTGGTGCCGCTGCTGTAGAGTATGAAGAGCACGTCCTCGCTCTTCCGAGGCTCCGGCGGCACGTAGACGTTGTCGGGTATCTTCTTGGCGAGCTCGTCGTAGAAGAAGTCCCTGCCCTCCTTCATCTCCACGTCGAGGTCGAGGCCGCCCCTCCGGACCACCAGGACCTTCTCGACCTCCACCCCCTGCTCCGCCGCTATCCTAACACCCTCGTCGGCGTTCCGCTTCAGGTTAATCACCTTGCCCCTCCTGTAGTAGCCGTCGGCGGTTATCAGCACCTTAGCCTTGGCGTCGACTATACGGTCCGCAAGCGCCTTGGGACTGAAGCCGCTGAACACCACGCTGTGTATACCGCCTATCCTCGCGGTGGCGAGCAGCGCCACCGGCAGCTCGGGTATCATCGGCATGTATATGACCACGCGGTCGTCGGGCTTGACGCCCAGGTCCTCCCGGAGCACCTTAGCCATCCTGTTGACCTCGCGGTAGAGGTCGGCGTAGCTTATCACCCGCCGGTCTCCGGGCTCCCCCTCCCAGTAGTAGGCCACCTTGTTCTTCACATCAGTCTTCATCCACTTGTCGAGAGCGTTGACGGTTATGTTGGTGACGCCGCCCACGAACCACTTGAAGAAGGGCGGGTTGCTGTCGTCGAGCACCTTATCCCAGTAGCGGAACCATATGAGCTCCCGGGCCTTCTCGTCCCAGAAGCTTATCGGGTCCTCCAGGCTCCTCCTGCGTATCTCCATGAGCTTCTTGATGGCGGGGTAGTACTTCTCCCCGAAGGGCAGCGCCTGCTCGGTCACGGCTGTGTCACCCTTACTCCCGGGTGGAGGATGAGAGTGTTCCATGTATCCCCCGGTCTAACCGGTTCGTTAAAAGCATCCTGGTTTATACATAATTATAAAATGGTTCGGCGCCAGCCAGAACGTTACCCGTCACACGCTCATGGCTGTCCTCGACTATAGCCGCTGTATGCGGCGGGGCGGCTGATTGAATGCTAGGAGCCCCGTGTCGCCGGCGGAATAGGGGGAGGCTCCGTGGAGCATACCATTATATACCGTGGCCGCCCCCGGCCTTGGGGGGTCCATGGGTAGAGGAGGTTAGGCGCCGTGAAGGCGTGGGAGGTGGCGAGGAAGCCTAAGGTTGTCGTGCTGCCCGACGCCCCGGCGACGCGTGTGAGGGCGCTGCTTCGCGACGAGGAGGAGCCGATAGCCGTTATAGTTGAGAACGAGAAGAACATGAAGTTCCAGGGCTACCTCACCTGGAGGGAGGTCATACAGATAACCAGCCACTACAGCAACCTCCGCGCCAAGGACCTCGCGCTCGACTGGCCTGTGGCCTACAAGGACGACGACGTGGAAGAGATGGTCAAGAGGATGGAGGAGGAGAAGGTGTACGCGGTCCCGGTGCTGGACAGCAAGGACAACCCCGTGGTTGTCGGCGTCGCCTCGATGGCGGATATAGTTAAGGCGTTGATGGCGGCCGGCTACGTGCCGAAGGCGGAGACTGTCGGCGAGGTTATGACCACCGAGAACCTCGAGGAATACATAACAACGCCGGATGAGAGGGTGAACAGGGTCTGGAGCGACCTCGTCTACCACGGCAAGCTTGGCAAGGTGGTGGTGCGCAGCAAGGAGGAGCCGGTCCCGGTGGGCATAATTACGCTCAAGGAGTTCGTGGAGACGGGCCGCTGGTTCTTCCACAGGGAGAGCGAGCGGGGCCTCAAGACTGTGGCGAAGGTCAAGAGGATAATGCTGCGCGGCGCGCCGGTGGCGACGCCGGAGACCCCGATAGAGTATGCGGCGAGGATAATGGCGGAGAACGACTTCCCGATACTCCCGGTGATAGACGAGGAGACCGGCAGGCTGGTAGGCGTGCTGACGATATACGATGTGGCGAGGGCCTACCTGGAGGGTGCCAAGCCCGGCCGCGTGGCGCCGGTGAAGAAGGCGGTGCTGCCGATAGAGGTGAAGCCGGAGGAGCAGGTACGGTATGTCACCACGGAGCAGATGCTCCAGCAGGTGCTTGTCGCGAAGCCGCAGGAGGAGGCTCTCGCGGGTATTAGGGCTGCCGACATTGCTAGGCCGGAGCTGCCCGCGGTGACGGTCAACGATACCGTTGAGCATGCCAGGAGGATGATGATAAGGTACCGGACCAACTACCTGCTCGTCGTTGATGAGCGCGGCGAGATAGTCGGCGTGGTCACCAAGTGGAGTATGCTGCGGGCTATAGGCCTAAAGGGCCCGATATGGAAGAGGAGGGTGCACGACCGCTACTTCATCGACTACATAATGGATACTGAGATACCCAGGGTGAAGGCTAACGATAGCATTGAGCAGGTAGCGTTGAAGATGGCTGAGGCTAAGGCCGAGGTCGCTATTGTGGAGGATGAGGAGGGCCGTGTGGTGGGCTTCATAACCAAGGACGATATCGTGGACGCGTACGCGCGCCACATGTACGGCAGGGCCAAGGTCGAGAATGTTATGACGCCGGGGAGGATAGGGATTGTCCACCCGCACCACAGCCTCTACCATGCAGTGAAGAAGATGCAGACCTTCTACCTCGACGCCCTGACGGTCTATGATGGCTCCGAGATACTCGGCGTTATCTCCGCGAACAGGCTGCCCTTCGTAGCCTACGAGGACGCTGTCACCGGGATAAAGAGTAGGAGGCTCATCTGGGTACGGAAGCTGGTGCGGGGCGCCGCCAAGAAGGGCCGCTACGTCAAGGTCACCCCGCTCCTCGTCATGGACGCCATGGTGCCGCTCCGCGGCGTCCATGTTAGGACTAGTGACGATGTGGTCAAGGCTATAGAGTTGATGAAGGAGCATAATGTGGATGGCGTCCCGGTGGTGGACGAGGAGGGCAGGGTTGCCGGCGTGATAACCAAGACGGATATCATAAGGGAGCTGGCGAGGACCGCGAGGCTCCGCGCGGAGCGCGGCCTCCCCGTCACTGTGGAGGAGCGTAAGGAGGAGAAGCGGGAGGAGAAGGCGAAGCCCACGGCGCAGAGCTAGACCGGTGCACCGTCTTTTTAGCCGGGGGCTATGGGGGCCTCCTCCACCGTCACACGGAGGCCGCCGCAGTTCTCCTCGAGGAGGCTCCGCAGCAGCTCCGCCTCCCCCCGGTTGGCCTCTAGCCAGGGCTTGTACAGTCTGGCTACGCACTCGTCGTGGTAGACGTGGAGGGTCGCGAGGAGCCTGCCCCCGGCTAGGAGGAGCATGCTGCTCGCATGCCTCGACGCCTCTATGCCGTGCCGCTGGAGGAGCCTCTGGAGCCTGGCCGCCAGCTCGACCGCGCGGCTCGCCACGCCCCGCCACCCTGCGCCTCCGCGGCGGGTGTGGTGGGCTGGATGTGGGTTTCGCACAGCCGCCCCGGGGGGCGGCTGCGACATTGCGGGCGGGCTTCGGGGCAAGATATTCATAATCATTGAAAGTGTGGTTACCCGCCGAAGGTGGCGCAGGCTTGGAGTTCAGGCTGCTCCGTATCGATCTTTGGCGTCAGAGGGTTCGGGTTGAGCGTGTCCCGGAGAGGGTGCTGCGCCGCTTCCTGGGCGGCCGGGGGCTGGGGGCCTACCTGGCGCTCCGCGAGATACCCCCCAACGCGGACCCCCTAGGGCCGGAGAACAAGCTATACATCCTCACCGGGCCTATCACTGGGACGGCTGCGGTCGAGACTGGGAGGTACCATGTTGTCGGCAAGAGCCCCCTGACGGGGGTGCTGGGCGACGCTAACAGTGGGGGCCAGTTCGGCCCCTGGCTGAGGTTCAGCGGCTACGACGGCATCGTGCTCGAGAACGTTAGCGAGGAGCCCGTCTACATAAGCATAATAGACGGC
>JAADFC010000028.1 GCA_013153105.1 Thermoproteota archaeon | reverse complement strand
GACGACGTCCGGCTCGACACGGTGGGGAAGCCTCTGCCGGAGACGGAGCTGAGGATAGCGGAGGACGGCGAGATACTCATCCGGAGCCCGGCGGTGATGAAGGGCTACTACCGCAACCCCGAGGCGACAGCCAAGGCCCTCGACCCGGAGGGGTGGCTCCACACCGGCGACGTGGGCGAGATAAGGGATGGCCACCTGGTGATACACGATAGAGCGAAGGAGATACTCGTGCTCAGTGACGGCACCAGGGTGGCGCCGCAGCTGGTGCAGGCGAAGCTCAAGTTCAGCCCCTACATCGCCGAGGCCGCTATCATAGGCCAGGGACGCCCGTTCCTCGCGGCGCTGCTCAACATAGACTACGAGACGGTGTCGAGGTGGGCGGAGAGGCGCGGGATAACCTTCACAGGCTACAGCGATCTAAGCCAGAAGCCGGAGGTGCTCGAGCTTCTCCGCCGGGAGGTGGCCCGGGCGAACCGGAGGCTCCCGGAGAAGATGAGGATACGCAGGTTCGTCAGCCTGTTCAAGGAGTTCCATCCCGACGACGAGGAGATGACGCGTACCCGCAAGCTCCGCCGCAGGGTCATCGAGGAGCGGTACGCGGGCCTGATAGAGGCCATCTACAGGGGCGAGAGCGAGTACACGCTCACCGTGCTCATGCGCCTCGAGGACGGTAGGAGGGTGCAGGTTACGCGGACAGTGAAGATACTGGAGCCTGCAGGGTAGCATGGGGGTGGCGGCGTTGGCGGTGGACGTCGTATCCTACATAGTCTCGGGCCTTATAATAGGCAGTGTCTACGCCGCACTCGCCCTTGGCTTCAACATAGTGTACCGGGTGAGTAAGTCGATAAACTTCGCCCACCCGGCCCTCGTGCTCCTCGCCGCGGTGGTAGCCTACTTGGCGGTGAGCAGCGGCGCCGGCCTCGCCGCGGGGGTGGCAGCGGCGGTCGCGGTGGGCGCAGCCGCCTCGGTTGCGGTGGAACGGCTCATAGCCAGGCCGCTGCAGGGCCGGCCGCCCGTCTCCCTGATAGCCGCCACCCTCGGCGCCTACTACGTGTTGAAGGGCGTCTCCATGTGGCTGGGCGGGGGTAGCATACCCCAGGGGAGCCTCTACGCTTCCGGTTGGACGCTGCGCCTGGGCCCCGTGGTGCTAGGGGCGACTGACCTGCTGGCGGCGTCCCTGGCCCTGGGGACTGTGGCTGCCGTGGCCGCCCTGCATAGGTTCACGAGTATAGGCGTGGCTATGAGGGCGGTGGCGGAGGATGCCTACGGCGCCGCGGCCTACGGGCTGCCGGTGCGCCGCCTCACCGCCCTGAGCTGGGCGTTGGCCGGCGTCGCCGGGGGCCTCGCGGCTGTGGCGATAGCTGTAAAGGCTAACCTCTCCCCGATACTGGAGGCCTACGTGATAAAGGCGCTGGCGGCGAGCCTGCTTGCGGGCCTCGACACGGTTGCAGGGATTGTAGTCGGCGGGCTCGTGCTCGGAGTTATAGAGCAGCTGGTCATGTACGTAGCGCCCATGGTTAAGATCGGCCCGCTAGATTTCGCCGGGTTCCACGAGGCGGCCGCCTACCTTGTGATGCTGCTCGTGCTCCTCTTCAAGCCGTACGGCCTCTTCGGCACGGAGAGAGTTGAGAGGGTGTAGCCCCGGGAGGTGGAGGGCTGTGCCCGCGGGGGTATTCAAGGAGACCTACCTGGAGCTGATGGGGTTCCTCCGCTACCCGATACACCGCTACTCCGCGCTGCTCGCTGCCGCGCTGCTGGCGGCGCTGCCCATGCTGGCAGACCAGTTCCTGGTCACCAAGCTGGCTTTCTACATGGTGTTTCTGGTGGCCGTGATAGGGCTCAACATAACCGTGGGCCTGGCGGGCCAGATATCCCTGGCGCACGCGGCGCTCATGGGTGCAGGCGCGTACATGGCCGCGTGGCTGACGCTGCACGGGGTCAACATCCTGCTGGCGCTCCCCGTGGCCGCGCTCACAGCCGCCGCGGTGGGTACGCTGCTGAGCCTGCCCTCTTTCAGGCTTAAGGGCTACTATCTAGCCATGGCTAGTATAGCGGCGCAGGAGCTGCTGTTCTACGTCTACCAGCGGTGGGTGGCCCCGGACCAGTACATGCCCGTCAACCCCGACGCCAAGATGCTGCTTGGCCTGGACCTCTCGAGGGGGCCAGGCCTCTACTATGCGACGCTCCTGGTCACCGTGCTCGCGGCGTGGACGGCGGCCAACATTGGTAGGAGCGGCCTCGGCAGGGCGATGAAGGCAGTCCGGGACAACGATGTCTCGGCGGAGATAGTGGGCATAAACGTGACCCGTGTGAAGGCGCTGGCGTTCGCTGTGGGGAGCTTCTACGCGGGCCTCGCCGGGGGGCTTCTGGCGCTCCACCTCTCGGCGATAGACTATGACAACTTCACGCTGGAGCAGTCGATAGACTTCCTAGCGATGGTGCTCGTCGGCGGCGCGGGGAGGGTCGTCTGGGGGAGCATGTTGGGGCTTGCCGCTATAATGGCCGGCCAGTCGATGCTCGAGATGATGTTCCAGGGCAACCCGGTGTACCGGTACCTGCTGCTCGGCGCTGCTATAGCGTTCTTCGTCGTCAAGGAGCCGGAGGGCTTGATTGCTGTCTTGCGGCGTGTGAAGGAGTACCTCCGCCTCTGGCCTTTCAGCTACTAGCCCCTCCCCTCCCCCGCTTCAACCGGTGTATACATGGAACGTAGGGTTTGGACACACTCTAACCTGGCGGAAAGTTTTATCCAAAACCCTAACCTTTGCGCCGGGGGGCTCGGCGTGGGAGTATGCAGCGCGGTGCACTCATAGCAGCCGCTATAGTGGTGATAGTAGTCGTTGTCGCAGCCGCCCTCCTGATGGGCGGGGGCGCTCCCCAGCAGGCTCCGGCGCAGGAGACGCAGCAGCCGCAGCAGGCCCCCGCGGCGGGGGGAGAAGCCGGGAAGACCATGGAGATAAACGTGGGGTTCCTCGTAGACCTGAGCGGCCCCACAAGCGACGTCGGCAAGGAGTATGTGAAGGGGGCAGAGGCGGCGTTCAAGTACTTCAACGAGAAGGGCATATACACCAGCGACGGGGTCCGCGTCAAGATAAACTACATCAAGAGGGACTACGGCTACAAGCCGCCTAAGGCGGCTGAGTTCTACCAGGAGTTCCGCGACAGGTACCACGTGGTCGCGATAGTCGGCTGGGGCACCGCTGACACCGAGAGCCTCTCGGACCAGACGGCTAGGGACAAGATACTCTACATATCCGCCAGCTACTCGGCGAAGCTGGTAGTGAAGCCCTACAACTTCTTCCCCGCACCCGACTACAGCACGCAGGCCTGCGCCGCGGTGGCCTGGATGGCTCAGCAGAAGCCCGGCGCCACTGTGGCGCTGCTCTACGACCATAAGGTCGCCTATAGCAAGAGCCCGATACCCGCGATAAAGGCTATGGCTGAGAAGCTGGGCCTCAAGGTGGTAGACGTCGACCTGCCCCTGAAGGCTGACGAGGCGGCTGCGGAGGCTGCGATAAGGGAGGCCATGAAGAGCAACCCCGACTTCCTATGGTGCGGCAACACTATAGGAAGCTGCAGCCTCGCCGCCAGGGCCGCCGCGAAGCTCGGCCTGGACGCTGTTATGATAGCTAACGTCTGGGGGTTCGACGAGAGGTTCCCCAAGCTGGCCGCTGCCGACGTCGCCGGCAGGGCGGGCGGGGTCTCGCCGTGGAAGTGGCCCAGCGTCGCCGACCCCAACGCGCCCGGGTACCGGGAGCTGTTCGAGGCGGCCAAGATGGCGGGCTACAAGCCTGAGGAGGTCAACCTAAGGTTCATGCAGGGCTTCATGAACGTGTGGCTGCTCGTCAAGGCGATAGAGAGGACTACGGCCAAGGACCTCCAGGAGAGGGGTGGCGAGGCGCTGAAGGAGGCGCTGGAGAGCAGCTGCCAGGGCGAGCCGATAAAGCTTGGCGACATAACGCCGGAGATGAGGTACTGCCCCGGCAACCACCTGCCCTTCAAGAGCAGCTACATAGTGATATGGGATGGCGAGAAGTTCGTGTTCCACGGGCCAATAACCCCGGAGGGCGTGGACTGCGTAAAGGCCACCCTAGAGGGCGGCTGACAGCCCCTCCCCTCCCGGTTTTTGCGTGAACGACTCGACACCCGCTCTCTCCCCGGTGCGCTGGCCTCGGTTGGCCTGGAAGGGTGTGCGTGGATGCCCCCTGCGCTGCTAGAGGTAAACAACATCGAGGTCGTGTACCACCCGTACATCCTGGTGTTGAAGGGTATTAGTGTGAGGGTGCCGGAGCGGAGTATAGTTGCTATTCTGGGTCCCAACGGCGCTGGGAAGACCACCCTGTTGAAGGCCGTGTCGGGCCTCATAAAGCTTGACCGTGGGAGGGTGAGTAGGGGCGAGATAGTCTATGCGGGGGAGAGGATTGAGAACAGGGACCCCGACGACGTGTCGAGGCGTGGCGTGATATACGTTGTTGAGGGGCGCAGGGTGTTCAAGGAGATGACTGTGGAGGAGAACATTGAGGCCGTCGCCTACGCGTGGAGGGGCCGCGGTGTGGACCCCGATATTGTCTACAAGTACTTCCCCCGGCTGCGGGAGCGGAGGAGGACCCGGGTAGGCTACCTGAGCGGTGGCGAGCAGCAGATGCTCGCCATTGGCTTGGCGCTGCTTGCCAGGCCCCGGCTGCTTCTGCTGGACGAGCCTAGCCTCGGGCTGGCGCCGAAGATAGTGTCGGAGGTCTATGAGAGCGTCCGGAGGCTCTACGAGGAGGAGAAGGTGACTATTCTCCTGGCGGAGCAGAATGCGCGGAAGGCGCTGGAGATAGCTGACTACGGCTACATCCTTGAGAACGGGAAGATAGTGCTTGACGGGCCGGCGGAGAGGCTGCGGGAGGACAAGGATGTCCGCGAGTTCTACCTCGGCGTCCGCGGCGCCGAGGGCGGGGGCTACCGGAGGGCGAAGTGGTACCGGAGGAAGAAGAGGTGGGTCTAGCTCCGCAGCCTCCTAAGCGTCGGCCATAGCCTCTGGTAGTCCACCACCCTCCGCGCCTCGTCGAGCATGGTGATAGGCTCGGGGGCGTCCTCCACCTCTCTCGCCACGACTATGTAGTGGTTGCGGGGCTGCTGGAGCCCTGTCTTGGCGGCTTTCGCCTCCAGCCTCTGGAGCAGTGTCCGCGCCTCCCTTAGGGTTAGGGTGCTCCACTTGGCTTCTATGAACGCCGCGGCCTCGCCGGGCCGTAGGGCTATGAGGTCTATCTCCTCGCCGCGGTGCCACCATGGGCCCCAGCGGGTGGGGGTGAAGGGTAGCGCTCCGGCGCGGGCTAGGTGGGGGAGGGCCTGCTCTACGGCTAGCTCGAAGGTTTTCGAGGCGTAGGAGGGTATGCTCCTCTCCAGCTGCTCTACCGCCTCCTCCCAGGCGCCGGCCTCTATGAGGCTCCGGGTGGGCTCGAGGAGCGTGTAGTAGAACCGGAAGTACTGGTCTACTATCTCGAGCCTGGCGCCCCGCCTCCTCCCCAGGGGGAGTCGGCGGCGGAGTATCTCGAGGTCCTCGAGCACCTCTATGTAGCGGTGTACGCTGCGTGGGTCGAGGCCGGCCGCCTGCGCGGCCTCGGCGGGCCTCGTGTAGCCCT
>JAADFC010000025.1 GCA_013153105.1 Thermoproteota archaeon | reverse complement strand
CCGTGGCACTGGCCAACGACCCCCCACTGATAGTAGCCGACGAGCCTACGGGGGAGCTCGACCTTGCCACCGGCGAGAGGATTGTGAGGCTGCTCCTGGAGCAGAGCAGGGAGCACGGGAAGACAGTGATAATGACCACCCACGACCCCCGCGTGGCCAGGATGGCTGAGCGTGTAGTGTTGATAGAGGATGGCAGGATACGGGGCAGCTACGAGCCGCGCAGCATAGCCGCCGCCACCGCGCAGGGCGAGATAGAGGCTGAGCGCCTTATAGTAGAGCACCTGCGCCGCATGCTCGAGGATACCCGGGAGAGGCTCAGGAGGCTCCAGAGGGAGCTGGCGGAGGGGAGAATAACCCTCGACCAGGCCGTGGCGGAGTACCAGAGGCTGCGCAGCCTCGAGGAGGCCCTGGTCGAGGAGCTTGCGCGGCTTGGTGCGGGCGTGGAAGCCCTCAAAGGCTAGCCGCCGGGGCCCCCCGGGGCCGCCTGGGGAGCTGCATGGCCGGCGGGCTCCGGGTCGTCGAGGCTGGCGGCTGCGTTGACGAGGTAGAGCTCGAGGCTAGGGTCGAAGCCGTCTGCCCCGTGACCGGTATAGTGGACGTGTACAGGCTCATGCTCCGCTACACCCCGCCCCGCAGCGCCAGGGGCTGCAGGTACCTCGAAGCCCTCAGCGTGCACGATTACCTGGCCGGCTTCCGGGGCATCAAAATCCTCCAGGAGGAGCTTGCCGCGAGGATAGCCGAGGAGGTCTGCAGGGCGCTCGGCGGCGGGCTGGTCCGCGTGACCCTGGAGGGGAGCCACGGCCCGGTGGCGATGAGGGTCACCGCCGCCAGGAGCTGCGGCGAGCCCGGGGAGGCGGAGGGTTGAGGGCCGAGCGGCTCTTCGAGGAGCTTAGGCGGCGGGGCCTCGAGGCGAGGCTGCTCCGCCGGGGGCCCATACGGGGCGTCGAGGACTACGAGGTGCTCAGGGGGGGCCGGCACGTGGCCTACCTCCGGCTCTTCCGGGGGCGGCCCCCCTTCTACCGGGCGTGGGTCGAGGTCTACGGCGTCGAGTGGAGCATGCGCCGGGAGGCGGAGGCCCTAGTGGAGGCTGCTGCGGCTGCGCTGGAGGAGAGGGGGGAGAGGGTCTTCGTCGAGTACGCGGGGCTGGGGGATGTCGACAGGCTTCTCGCCCAGGGGGTGGAGCCCGGGGAGACGTGGCTAGGCCGGCTGCTCGCCCGCCGCGGCCTGAGGGTGAGGGACATGTACTACCCGGAGGGCTTCATGGAGGGTGGGCCGAAGCTCGTGGGGGAGCTGCTCTAGCCGCGTCTAGGCTGTGGGCTCGCTCTCCTCCATGGCTATGCCCTGGCCGCTGTCGAGGGGCCTCCTCCTGAACATCTCCCAGAGGACGAGAGCGGCGGACTTCGGGGGTATGATGCCCCTCTCCGTGACTATCATATCCACGTAGTCTGGGGGCGTTGCGTCGAAGGCCGGGTTCCTGATCTCCACGCCCGGCGGGGGCTGCTCCAGCACCTCCCTGGGGCTCCGCTCCTCTATCTCCACCGGCTGGCCCGTCACCGTGTAGGGGCTGAACTTGTAGGTCTCGGTCGCCACTATGAAGGGTATGCCCCTCATCTTCGCCGCCAGGGCTATCTGGCTGGTGCCTATCTTGTTTATCACCGCGCCGTTGGCTGCAACAGTGTCGGCGCCGACTATAACCTTGGTGGCCAACCTCTCGACCACGTACAGGGCGGCGGCGTCTGGTATGAGCGTGACCGGTATACCCTCCTCCGCGAGGTGCCTCGCAGTGATGTAGCCCTGGAATCTTGGCCTGGTCTCGGTGGCGTAGACCTGGAACCTCTTGCCCTGCCTCCACGCCGTCTTCAGTATCGACTCAACGGCGCTGCTGTTGCAGTGTGTGAGTATCACGTCGCCCGTCCTCACCAGGCGGGCTCCTATCTCCCCTATCCTCCTCACCGCCTGGAGGCTGTACTCTATGAACTCCCTCGCGGCCTCCACAACTATCCTCTTGGCCTCCTCCACGCTGCCCGGGCGGGAGCCCCGCAGCCTGTTCATCACGTAGTTGACGGCGTTGGGGAGGCTCACGGCTGTAGGCCTCGTCTCCAGGAGGAGCCTCGCAACCTCCTCCATGTACGCCCTGAACTCTTCGACGCTGCCGCCGCTGTAGCCCTCCGCCGCTATCATCAGGGCCTCCGCCGCCGCCCTGGCTATCCTGCCCGCGCCCCGTATCCTCATCTCCCTTATCGCGTCGGCTATCTCCAACACCTTATCGGGGATTGCCGGGCCCGTCACCTGCGCACCCCCGCTCCACGGGGGCTCCCGGCGTCCCCTTAGGGGTGGCGCTCCAGGCTAGTCTATGACGAGCAGCTGGTGGGGGCAGTAGAGGCGTGGGGGCAGCATCTCCCCGAGCCCTCTCGACACGTAGAGGGTTGCCGCGCCTCTCCGGTAGAGGCCCCAGCGGAACCCGTAGAGGCTGTTGGTCACCACGCTACGGGCGCCTGGGAGGCAGACCTGGCCGCCGTGGGTGTGGCCGGCCACCCACCTGCCCCGGCTAGCGTGGGGGAACACGTCCGGGCTGTGTGCCACCACGAGCGTGGGCTCGAGAGCCTCGAGCCTGGCCACCGCTTCGGCGTAGCCTCTAGGGTCGTCGCGCCAGTCCACCCCCGCCACCCGGAGCCCGCCCGCCTCGAGGACGCCGTCGCTGAGGAGTGTGAACCCCGCCTCCGAGAGGAGCCGCCCGAGCCTGGCCAGGCTGAGCCTGCCGCTCCTAGCCAGGTAGTGCTCGTGGTTGCCAGGCACAGCCAGGCCCTCCGAGCCCCCGGGTAGGAGGCGGGAGAGCCATCCGGGCAGCGCGTCGAAGCCGGGGGTCAGCTCGTCCACGACGTCGCCCGCGAGCACCACGAGGCTCGGCTTCAGGGCGTGGAGGGCTTCGACGAGGTCTCTGCGCGGGGGCCCGTGGAGGTGGAGGTCGACGAGCACCGCCACCCGGCGGCCGAGGCGCCAGTCTAGCCTGGTGACCTCCAGGGAGCCGCTCGCCAGGGCGCCCCCCGCCGCCACGGCAGCTGCCGCGGCTGCGGCTGCGAGTAGGAGGCCGCGCCGGGTCGCCTTCACCGCCGCCGGCCCCTCCCGCCGGCTTCTCCTAGGCGGAGGAGGCTCCAGACTATGCTGCGCGCAGCGTCGCCGCCGGCGGGGCAGACGTTTACGCAGGCCCTGCAGGAGGTGCATCTCTCAACGTCTATCCTGGGCGGCGGCGCCTTTATCGCCGAGGTGGGGCAGGCGTCGACGCATAGACGGCAGCCGACGCACATCATCTCCATCGCCGCGGGGCCTACCAGGCGGCGGAGGAGCCCGCCGCTCGCCTCGCCGCATACCTCTATGACGCCGCTCCTGGATATCCTGGCCTCCAGCTCGGGGAGCCTCACAACCAGGGAGCCGTCCTCCAGCTCGGCGGCCTCGTGGAGGCCGGTGGCGGCCATGAGGCTGTGGAGCCTCCTCACGTTAACCCTGCCCCCCGCGGGGCGGGCGGCGAGGCAGCTGCCCCGCCTGCTATACTCCAGCGAGACGCTCGCCATGCTGGCGTTGAGCTTCTCGAGCATCTCCTCCGGGTTCAGGCGGAGCCGCCGCGCGAGGCTCCGGGCCTCGGCTGGGAGGCTGAAGCGCCAGCGCCAGAAGCCGTGGTCCGCCCAGGCCCGCGGCAGCCCGGCGCGGCGGGCAAAGCCGTGGAGCATCCTCATCCACCTGTCCCATAGGTCTGGGTGCCTCCTCTCGACCACATGGAACTCGGCGAGGTGGCTGGCGGGGCACATGTAGCAGCCTATCCTCTCGAAGCCCAGCCTGTAGAGCGGGTTGAGGGGGAGCCTCCGCAGGACTATGTAGAGGAAGACCTCGAGGCTGCTCCACTCCTGGATGGGCGCCGCCACCAGGTGGCGGCCCCTGCCTATGGTGCCGCTGTCCGCCAGCCTGCCCGCCGCGGCCCTCGCGGGGCTCTCGGCGCCACGCTGCCCGACTATCATGAGCGCCCGGCCACCGCCCAGGAGGCTGTTGAAGAGCCTGGAGAGGGGGGCCAGCTTGAGCATCTTGGTGCACCACCTATAGTCCCTGGCGGGCGGGCCGAACCTCTCGAAGCCGCGCTCGAAGGCGTCGCCTGCCTCGGCGCGGTGGAGCTTCACGCCGAGCGTGGAGGCGAGCTTCTCCACGGTCTCCAGGCTCTCCGGGTGCTCGACCCCCGTGTCGACCGTGTAGGCCTCCTCCACTCCCACCTCCGCGGCTATGGCCGCTGAGACGGTGCTGTCCTTGCCGCCGCTTATGCTAGCCAGGGGCCTCGCCCCGCTCTCCCGTATAGTCTTCTCGAGCCAGCCCGCAGCCTCCCTGGCCCGCTCCTCGAGCCAGCCCCGGTTCAGCTCCGCCGCCTCCTCCACGCTCAGCCTCCGAGGGTTATGCCTCCACCTTATCACGCGGTCCCTACGCCACGCCTTGATTATCCTCAGCTCGCCCCCAGCCAGGAGCTTGCCAAGCCCGTAGCTAGGCCCCGCACCCTTCACCGCAACATAATCCCCCGCCTCGACCCCCGCACCGCCGTCGTCTACCCTGGCGCGGACCGCCATGCCCGGGGTGAGCTTCACCCCGACAACAGCCCTGGGGCCAACCTCCTCCTCGACAAGAATCTCCACGCCCACACGGTCGGGCCTAACGCTCCACCTTCGGTGGAGCGGGTCGTAGAACCTCGCAGCCACAGTATGGCCGTCCACCAGTATCTCGTCGGCCGCGTCCAGGGCCTGTATCGGGTTGAACAGCCAGAACGCCTCGGGGCCGCCGAGCAGGCGTCGCGCCGCCTCCCTGCCGAGCTTCTCCACCGCAGCCCTCCAGGTCTCAAGCTTCTCCTCATCCCACGCCGGCCTAGCGTCGCCGGGCGGCACCAGCTTGACCTCCAGCGTCGGCCCCCCACAGCGGGGGCACCGGCTCCTGCCGAGGACTGGGGCGCCGCAGTTGGGGCACCACCTCAGCCTGGGCATGTAGCGGCGGAGAAGCCGGAGCGCCTCCTCCCCCCGAAAGCGCCTGGGCATGACCGGGCTGCACGCTCCCCCTGGGGCGCCGAGCCTCCCCCAGGGGCCCGGGGGCGGGGGCTGATAGGCTGGGCGCCCCCCACATGGAAAGATGGTGTAGCCTTCTGGGGGCGGGCTAGCCGCCCTGGAGGGCGTCGCGGAACCTTTCGCGGAGGCTCCGCTTGTCTATCTTGCCTACACTGGTCCTCGGCAGCTCCTCCTCGACCACTATCACCTTGTCGGGGAGCCACCACTTGGGTATCTCGCCCTTCTCCACGAAGTTCTTCATGAGGAACTCTCTTATCTCCTCGGTGGTGAGCTTCTCCCTGCACCCTGGCTGCCTGCTGGACACTATCACAGCGACCGGCCGCTCCTGCCACTTGGGGTGGGGCACGCCTATCACGGCCACCTGGGCGACGCATGGGTGCCTGCTTATCGCGTCCTCGAGCCTCGTGCTGCTTATCCACTCGCCGCCGCTCTTGATGATATCCTTCTCCCTGTCCACTATCACTATGCTGCCATCCGGCATCCACACCGCTATGTCGCCGGTGTGGAACCAGCCGCCGCGCCACGCCTCCCTGGTCTTCTCGGGGTTCATGTAGTACTCCGGGGTCACCCAGGGGGCGCGCACCACTATCTCGCCCATCGTCTTGCCATCCCTCGGCACGGGGTTCATCTCCTCGTCGACCACCATG
>JAADFC010000084.1 GCA_013153105.1 Thermoproteota archaeon | reverse complement strand
CTCCACGCCGCGCGTCACGTTCCTCGCAACGCCGGCGGCGAGGTCGACCTCGATTATGTCTCCCTGCCTGGTCACCTCGGGTATCCTCTCCACAACCACTACCGGGAGCCCTATGTTTATCGCGTTCCTGTAGAATATCCTGTGGAAGCTCTTGGCGAGCACCGCCCCGACACCCGCCAGCTTCAGCAGCCGGGGCGCGTGCTCCCTGCTGCTCCCGTAGCCGAACCCCCTCCCCGCCACTATCACGTCGCCAGGCCTCACTTTCTCGTGGAACCCTGGTATCACCTCCTCGAAGACGTAGGGGAGCATGTCCTCGAGCCGGTTTATCTTGGCGAACTTGTACTTCCCGCTGATTATATGGTCGGTGCTTATGTTGTCCCCGAGGACCCATGCACGGCCGCGTATGAGGCCGAGGCCCGTCATCCACTCCACCCCGCCGGACCGCCCGGGACCAGGGCTAGTCGCGGTAGCCGTAGTAGGGGTCCACGACCATGAGCGGCTGGTCGCCCCGGAGAAACTCGCGGGGGTCGGTTATCCTCCCCGCCACCGCAGCCGCGGCTGCGGTGGCAGGGCTGGCCAGGTAGACCCTGGAGGTCTTGTGGCCCATCCTACCGGTGAAGTTCCTGTTCGTAGTGGAGACCGCCACCTCGCCCTCGCCGAGGAGGCCCAGGTGCGCGCCTATGCAGGGGCCGCAGGTGCCGTAGGCGACGAAGCAGCCCGCCTGCACCAGCTTCTCCACTATACCGTTCTCCAGGAGGCGCATGTAGACCTTCCTGCTGGCTGGTATGGCGACGCAGCGGACCCCCTCCCTCACCCTGCGGCCCTTGAGTATCCTGGCAGCCGCCACGTAGTCCTCGTATCGGCCGTTGGTGCAGCTGCCTATGAACACCTGGTCCACCTCTACACCCTCAACCTCCCTCACGGGCTTCACGTTGTCGACGTTGGGCGGCGCCGCGACCACGGGCTCGAGGCGGGGCAGCTCGTAGACCAGCTCATCGCTGTACTCCGCGTCGGGGTCCGCCTCCAGGGCGGGGGCCTCCAGGCCGTGCTGCGCCTTGAACCATGCCCTCGCGACCTCGTCGCTGGGGAAGAGGCCTACCTTGGCGCCCATCTCGACCGCCATGTTGCTTATGGTCATGCGGGAGTCCATGCTAACGCTCTTCAGGCCGGGGCCGGCGTACTCGACAGCCCTGTATATCATACCGTCGGACTTCACGTCGCCGATTATGCTTAGCACGATGTCCTTGCCCATTATATACGGCGGCGCCTCGCCCTCAAGCCTTATCCTAACCTGCTCCGGCACCCTGAACCAGAGCCTGCCAGTCGCCATCGCCACAGCCGCGTCGGTGCTCCCCACGCCGGTGGCGAAGGCTGCGAACGCGCCGCCGGTCACCGTGTGGCTGTCAGCCCCGACGACGAACATGCCAGGCCTCACAAGACCCTCATCCGCCACCACCTGGTGGCTTATACCGGTGCCGACATCGTAGAGCCTCACACCATACTCCCGGGCGAACTTCCTCATAGCCTGGTGCACAACCGCCGCCGCCACAGTCGGCGCGGGCGCCGCGTGGTCTATGAACAGCGCCACCTTCCTTGGGTCGAACACCCTGCTCAGCTGTGGCACCTGCCTCATAACCTCATACGCCAGCGTGAACGTCCCGTCGTGGGCGTAGACGAGGTCGAGGTCAACCACCACTATCTCCCCGGTCTCGGGGACCCGGCCCAGCTTGGCCTGGAACAGCTTCTCAGTCAGGGTCAGCCCAGCCAAGGCCTCAGGGCCACCTCCACGGATCCGCTACACCACCCTCCCAGGGGACCATCCAAGGGCGCGGCGCAGCGGCCACGCCGGCGGTGCGGAGCCCGCACCCTAGAGTGCGGGTGCCGCCCCGGCTGCTGCGGGGTTGAAATAGTGGGCGGGCTTAGGCTGGCACGCTCCCAGCACCGCGGAGCTGGGGGAAGTAGCGGGACGCCAGCATCTCCATCTCCTCGTC
Source organism: Thermoproteota archaeon (assembly GCA_013153105.1). Taxonomy (GTDB): domain Archaea; phylum Thermoproteota; class Thermoprotei_A; order Sulfolobales; family Pyrodictiaceae; genus QNYQ01. The sequence continues at coordinate 3,793 of JAADFC010000084.1, read as the reverse complement.
GCTAAGCGGCGTGTGGCGACCCGTCTCCTCGAAGAGGCGCACAACGTCCCGGTACAACGCCTCCACCCTCGGGTCGTCCTTGCGCAGCTCCTCACCGCCGGGTAGCCTGCTGCGGAGCCAGAGCAGCACCGCCGCCCTGCCACCGTAGGGGGTGACCGCTATGTCTGCGCTGCGCCCCACGAGGGCGGGGTCGAAGGGCAGGTACACCTCCGGGTTCTTCAGGAGACCGTCAATGTGCACCCCCGCCTTGGTGCGGAACGCGTTCCTCCCCACGAGAGGCTGCCACTCCGGCACCCGCACACCCATCTCCTCCAGCATAGCCACGATTTCGGGGAGCTTCTCCAGCCTAGGCCTCCTACCGGTGAGCCCAGCGTAGTGTACGAGCATCACCTCCAGCGGGCAGTTCCCAGCCCTCTCCCCTATACCAAGGAGCGTACAGTTGCTCATCCCGGCCCCGTGGAGCCACGCGGCCAGATGGTTGGCAACCACGAGGCCAAGGTCGTTGTGGCCGTGGAACTCTATCTGCTCCGGCTCCAGCCCCATCTCCCGCAGCGCCTCCACCAGCCTAGGCACCCCCCGGGGCGGGGGCACCTCGGGGAAGGGGAGCCCGAGCCCCAGCGTGTCCGCGACCTTCACCCTGAACTCAACGCCGTACCTCTCGCTGAGCCTCATGAGCCTCTCAACGAAGGGCTTGATGTTCCTCTCCAGGCTAGCCCTCGTAGCATCCTCGAGAGTGCAGCGTACAACTATCCCGCGCTTCATAGCCTCCTCGACAACCTCGAGATACTTCTCAAACGCCCTCTCCCTGGTCACACCAAACTTGTAGTAGATGTGGTAGTCGCTTATACTCGTCAACACCGTGGTCTCCTCGAGCCCCGCCTCCACCACCAGCCCAAGGTCGCTGAGAGAAGCCCTAATCCAGCCGATGGGCTTAGGGTACTCGGCCCCTATCTCCAGCACACGCCTCACAAGCTCCCGGTCCCGGGGAGTGTAGAGGAAGAACTCCGCCGAGTAGATGCTCCCATCACCGCCCAGCTCGACGAGCGCCTCGTATATCTTCAAGCCCTCCTCGACGCTGAGCGGCCTCCATCCCTGCTGCCCGTCGCGGAGAGTAGTGTCGGTAACCACTATCCTTCCAGGGTCGAACCACCTCGAGGCCCCCTCGACGACTATCCTAGGGGGCTCGTGGAAGGGGAACACGCTGCGGTAGAGCTCGACCTCCGCCGCGCCAGCCACCCCGTGGACACCTCCGAGGATAGGCGGGCCGTGCGGCCGTACAAACGGCCAGGCAGCCCCGATGCTCCCGGGACAGGCGGGCGACAGGCTAGGCAGGGACTATACCGGGTGTCCCAATGCCCGGCGAACACCCGTACGGTCTGCCGTGCAGAAACCCGTGTAGAGGCTACGGGGCCGGAGCCGAACGAGTGTACGGGCAGGCGCGGCGGCTGTGAAGAAGACCGGGGTATCCCCCGGGAGGGAGGCTTGGCACGCTTGGAAAGAGTGCGTGGGACGCGGCTAGTAGTAGTACCATATGCTCTTGTAGTCCTCGGGGTCCTCGCCGAAGACCTCTACCAGCTTGTCCAGGTACATCTTGATGGACACTATGTCGGTGTATATGTAGGGGTCGACGAGCTGTATGTTCTTCTCCCAGGGGTGCCAGAGGTAGACGCGGCGGCCGTCGGGGCGTATCATTATCAGCTCGTGGTCCTGCCAGGCGCGTAGGTGGTTCTTGCCCAGCCTGGGCACGTTGAACACAGGCTCCTCGGTGCGGTAGGTGCCGGGCAGCAGGCGAGCCTCCTCCTTGCGCTCCTGCAGTATCCTCGCGACGGGCACGAGGTAGTCCTTGGTCTCCCACTTGCCCTTCGGGTAGAAGTTGTAGTAGGGGTCTATCCCAGCCTTCTTCAGTGCTATCCGGAGCGCCACGGTCTCGAAGCGGCGGCTGACCCAGAAGGTGTAGACCTGCTGGTTGTACACCATGAGCCCGTTCCTGCGCAGCTTGAATACCGCCTCGGCCGTCTCGGGGGTGACCTCGTAGGCAGACTCTATGTGGGTGGAGATGCTTAGTATCCTCTTGCCAGGCTCTATGTAGCTGCCCAGCATCTCGGCCAGCTCGTCGGTTATCCTGAATGGCACGGTTACGAGTATCCTCGTGCCTATCCTTATCAGCTCTATGTGGTCCAGCTCGGCCAGCCTGGACACTATGTGTTCGAGCATGCTGTCGCTGAGTATCATCGGGTCCCCGCCGGTTATGAGCACGTCCCTTATCTCGGGGTGCTCGGCGAACCAGTCGATAGCCTTGTCTATAGCCTTCCTGGTGGGCACCCCGTCCGGGTCCATGGCGGTTACTATCTCCCAGTTCCGCTGGCAGTAGACGCATATCTGCGGGCAGGTGTTCGCCGCCTTGAGTATCGCTACCATCGGGTAGCGCCTGGTTATGAGCGGATGGGGGCTCGTGTCGTGCTCGCCCATGAAGTCGAAGTAGTATTCGCGGTCCTCGCGGTGCTCCATCATCACCTTGACGTAGTGGAGGGGTGGCAGCACCTGGCGGCGCACCTGGTGGTCGCCGGCCTTCCAGGGTGTGTCGAGGTCGAAGAGGTGGAGGTAGTAGGGGGTGAGGCCGAAGGGTATCCTGTACCTCACAGCCTCCTCCATTGCCTTGGCGTCTTCCTCGTCTATCTTCGCAAGCTTCTTGAGTATCTCTATGCCCCTCCTGCCCTTGAGCACGTTCCTGAAGTGCCACCTGTAGTCGCGCCAGTCGTCCTCGGTTCCGCCGAGGATCTCGAGTATTCTCTCCCGGTTCCTCCTCCTCTTCTCGATTACCTTGGGGTCGAGCCCGCTAGGGTACCGCTCGAGGTACCTCTTTATCCTCCTGGCCAGCTCGTCGAGGTAGTTGCTCCTGGCTATGCCCGCAGCCCTCCCCTTCAGGCGGGTGAAGTCTACCTGCTCCAGCCCCTCCGCGTACTTGGCCGGGTAGATGTCGGGCCTGCCGTTTATAGCCTTGAAGAGGTGTTTGAACTCGTAGACGAAGCCCTCGTCAACCTCTGCCGCGGCGTCGCGGGGGAACTTGGCGAGCCTCCAGAGGTGGAGCAGCGCGCTGTAGCCGGTGAGCTTCTCGTTCCTCGGGGATATTATGTTCTTGAACACTCTGATGGCCTCTCTGGCTATGGACTCTATGAGGGGGTGGAGGCCTGTTCCCTGGCTCAGCTCCCACTCCTTCTGGTTGAGGTAGAGGAAGAGGCTCCTCCTGGCCTCCTCGAGGCTGGAGCTTGTCAGGAGTATCTCGTGCACCTGGGGGTCCTCGCTCCAGAGGAACTCGTCGAGGTTTATGCTGGTGGCGGGCTTCACTATCTGCAGGGGTACGTCGGTCTTGTTTATCCTGGTGTAGTCGTAGCCCCGCGCGGGGCTGGGCTCGAGGCGTAGGGTTTGCATCCAGCTCCTCCCCTCCCCGCCGCCCCCGCTGCCCCGGGGGCGTAGCCGGTGGGACGGGGTGCGGCTGCCGGCGTGGGCGGGTTCTTAACCTAGGCGACGCGTGTGGTGGGAGCGTGGTGGGAGCGGCGGGGCTGCTGCGCGTCGAGGGGCTCCGGGTGAGGCTGGGGGGCAGGCTAGTTCTGAGGGATGTGAGCCTCGTGCAGCGGAGAGGCTACCATGTGGTCCTCGGCCCCAGCGGGAGCGGGAAGACGACTCTGCTCCGCGCCGTGGCGGGGCTGGTGGAGCCCGAGGCAGGCAGGGTGATGGTAGCGGGTAGGGATGTCACCGGGCTGCCGCCCTGGGAGCGGGGGGTCGCGCTGGTCCA
>JAADFC010000103.1 GCA_013153105.1 Thermoproteota archaeon | reverse complement strand
ATACTCAGCGACCTAGCCGCCCAGGTGGCCGGGGGGCTGGGGCTGGCCCCCTCCGCCAACATCGGCGGGGAGAAGGCCCTCTTCGAGCCTGTTCACGGCGCCGCCTGGGACATAGCGGGCAAGGGTATCGCCAACCCGACGGCCATGATACTCTCGGCGGCTATGATGCTGGACTGGCTGGGCTACGAGGACGCGGCGAGGGCGGTGGAGAAGGCTGTGGAGGCGACGCTGGCCGCGGGGGAGGCGACCCCCGACCTCGGGGGGAGCCTCGGCACCATAGAGTACGCTGGGAGGGTCGCCTCGAGGATACGCTGCTAGGCGGCCTCGCAGCCCGCCAGGAGCCGCGTCGCCTCCGCGACCAGCTCCTCGCGCCCCACCGCTACTGCAACCGCTATCCTCGCCACGCGGTGCGCCGGCGCTATAACGTCGAGGCCCCCGCAGACCCCCCCGCCGCCGCAGGCGAGCCGCCTGCCCTCCCGGCACTCGGGGTTCCACCTGTAGACGCCGAGGTAGCTGCTGCACCCGTACTGGAGCACGCCCCCGCGGACCAGGGCCTCCAGGGGGCCCCTGGCCTCGTAGCCCACCTCCTCGATGGGCAGTGGCTTCTCGGCTAGGAGCGCGAGCACTTCAACGGCGGCCCTACGCTCCTCGGGCCGGAGGGCGGCGAGCCACTGCCTGTACTTCCTCACCTCGCTACAGACACCCTCCAGGCCCATGGCCGCGTAGCGGCGGAGGTGGACAGGGTGGCCGCCCACGAGGTCCAGGTGCTCCGGCCGGGGGTACGAGTCGCACTCGTCCAGCAGCCTCTCGGCGTCCTCTCGGGTCATCTCTCCGAGGTAGAAGGTTTCAAGGTAGTCGGGGCTAGGCGCCTCCTGGTAGAGGCGGAGCTGGAAGCTGTAGTCGCTGGTGACCAGCAACGCGTGGAACTCCTTGCCGGCGGGAGGGTTCTCCTGCAGGTCCGCGAGCAGCTTCAGGAAGCCCCATAGGTCGCTGAGGCCCAGGCCCTGGAGGAGGTTCTGCGCCTCATCTATGACGACAACCACGCCCCTCCCGGAGCTCTTGGCCAGCTCCTCCAGGAGGCCCCGGACCAGGCCGAGCCCCTCCCGCTGGAGCCTGGCGGCAAGGCTGGGGAGCCTCTGCTCCCAGCCGCTGCCGAGCAGCTTCTCCAGGGTCCTGGCGACGAGTGCCCTGGCGGCGTCGCTGCTCAGCCCGCTGCGCCAGGCCTCCGTGGAGGCCGCCAGCTCCCGGAAGAGGGCCGCGGGGTCCGTGGCGCGCGTCAACACCGGTATATAGTAGGCGTCAAGGCCTTCGTCGCTGAGCCTCCGGGCGGCCGCTCTGGCGAGTGTGGTCTTACCTATCCCGCTGGGGCCCACCATCACGGGGACCGCGCGGAGCCCCCGGGGCTCCAGGAGCCTGGTGAGCCTCGAGAGCTCGGCCGCCCTGCCCACGAGGCGCCTGCACTCCATGGAGGGGCCCCTAGCGGAGGCTGGGGCTGAGGCTGCGGGGGTCTGTTATCCTCCCCGTCACCGCTGTGGCGGCGGCCGTGTAGGGGCTGGCTAGGTAGACCCTCGCCTTGGGGCTCCCCATGCGGCCGGGGAAGTTCCTGTTGCTCGTGGATACCACGACCTCGTCGTCGCCCGCGACGCCCATGTGTGCTCCGAAGCAGGCTCCGCAGCCCGGCGGGGTCACCACGGCGCCGGCTTCTAGGAGGGTCTCTATCAGGCCGCGGCGGAGGGCCTCCATGTAGACCTTCTTCGAGGCCGGGGTCACTATGAGCCTTGTCGAGGGGTGCACCCTGCGGCCCCGGAGTATCCTCGCGGCCGCCTCCAGGTCTTCGAGGCGGCCGTTGGTGCAGCTGCCTATGAACACCATGTCAACCTCTACCCCCTCCTCCTCCGCTACGGGGGCAGTGTTGAAGGGGGCGCTGGGCCTGGCGAGCATCGGCTCCACCCTGTCTAGCTCCACTTCTCTAACCTCGTCGCCGGGCTCCGGCTCGGGCTGGAGCGTCTTCCACTCCGGCCTCGGCGCCACGCCGCGCTCCTCCAGCCAGGCCCTGGCCACGGCGTCTACGGGGAAGAACGCGGTCTTAGCCCCGGCCTCGACCATCATGTTGGCTACTGTGAGGCGGTCGCTTACCGGGAGGCTGCCCGTATCGCCGGTGAACTCGACACTCCTATATATCGCGCCGCTGCCCCCCAGCTCGCCGAGCAGGCTCAACACGAGGTCCTTGCCCGTCACCATCCCTGGGAGCCTGCCGGTGAGCCGGTAGTAGAGCGGGGCGGGCACGCGGAACCAGAGCCTCCCGGTGGCGAGGGCGTAGGCGGCCTCGGTGCTCCCCACGCCGGTGGCGAAGACCCCCACCGCGCCGTAGGTTATGGTGTGGCTGTCCGCGCCCACGACCAGCATGCCGGGCTCCACGAGCTGCTCGACGGCGAGCTGGTGCATTATCCCCTCGCCCACGTCGTAGAGTCTGCAGCCCCTCTCCCTGGCGAAGAGCCTCATCACCCTGTGGTTCCACGCTATCCTAGCCGTGGGGGCGGGGGCGTAGTGGTCGAAGACTATCACCCCGGGGACGCGGCGGCAGTCCACGAGGGCCTCCGCCCCGGTCTCGCGGAGCACCTTTATCGCGAGCAGCGCCGTCACATCGTTCATCAGCACCATGTCCACCCTGGCGGTGACCACGTCGCCGGGGCCCGGCTCCCTGGGCCCCTCCACGGCGTGGGCTGCGAGTATCCTCTCAGCCATGCTGGGCAACGCCGCCACCCCATCCAGGGCCGCGCCGTGGTGGGCCGCCTGGGGGCGCCGGGGCTGCGTGGTGGATAAGCCTGCCCCCGGCCCCGGCGCGGCTGCTACCGGTGCACGTGGAGGAAGAGGGCCTTGAGGTACTCGAGGTGCGGCGCCCCAGGCCTGGCGGGGTGGTCCGGGGGGTTCCCCCTCACGCCGCCGAGGGGGGTGTAGCGGCGGCCCGCCGCGGCCAGCGCCTCGGCCACCACCGTGTTGAACTCGTCTCTGGGGAGGTGGGTGCTGCAGCTGCTGAGGAAGAGCAGGCCGCCCTCCTCGACGAGCCTCGCAGCCTGGCTGTAGAGCCTCCTGTACCCCCTCAGCCCCCTCTCCCTAGCCGCGGGGTGAGGTATGAACGCTGGGGGGTCGACGGCGACGCTGTCGTAGCGGCGCCCCCTCTGGGTGGCGCGGGAGAGGAAGCGCCAGGCGTTCTCCGCCACCACCCTGGCCCGGTCCTCGACGCGGTTTAGCCTGAGGTTCTCCCGGAGCAGCTCCAGGGCCTTCTCGTCCTCCTCCACGAAGACGGCCTCGCTGGCTCCGTTGAGGAGCGCGTGTATCCCGAAGCCGCCGGTGTAGGCGAAGAGGTCGAGCACCCTCCCCCCGGCGAGCCTGCCGAAGTCCACCCTGTTCAGCCGCTGGTCTAGGAAGAGCCCCGTCTTCTGCCCCCTGCGGGGGTCGACGATGAACCTGGCCCCCGCCTCCTCGACGACGGTCCTCGCCTTGGAGCCGAGGCGGAGCCCCTCCCTGGGCTCGAGGCCTATGTCTCTCCGGGTGCGCTGGGTGCTCTTCTCGTACACCGCCTCGACCCCTGCTACCTCCGCTACAAGGCGGGCCACGAGGCTGCCGTGGACGTCCCATACTATGCTGCTGCTCTGGTAGACCGCGAGGTCGTTGTATACATCTACTATGAGGCCCGGCAGCATGTCGCCGTCGCTGTGCACCAGCCGGTACGCACCGCCCTCAGAGGCTAGGCCCACGCGCCTCCTAGCCTCCAGCGCCTCCTCCAGGCGGAGCCGGAGCAGCTCCTCCACGCTCCCCCCGCTGCAGCCCCAGAGGTCGAGCAGCCTGAGCGCCACCGGGCCCACTGTGTCGTAGAGCCCGCAGCCCAGCAGGCTCCCATCCTCGTCCTCGACGACGACCAGCTGGCCCGGCTCCAGCCCCGGGGGAGCGTCGACCAGCCACTTACGGTACACCATGAGCACGCCCCTCTCCCTAACCAGGCGCGCCCCCTCTCCGCCGACCACGACGCTGGGAAGCGGCTCCCTCGGCACCCCCTCTCCACCCCCTGGGAGCGCTCCACGCTACCCCGGCGCGCCGGCGAGGAGGAGCGTCTCGACGCCCAGCCGCCTCGCGGCGTGCGCCTGCCTCTCGTCCGCTGTGGCTAGGCTGGCGTGGAGCCTCTCGGCGAGGGCTATGAATAGCGCGTCGTAGACTGTCACGCGGAGCCTGGCGGCTATCTCGAGGCTCCTCACCACCAGGGGCTCCTGCCTGTAGAGCGGCAGCGCCCGGCCCGAGGCTAGGTCCTCCACCACCCGGGCGGCCGCCTCGAGGGGAAGCTCCCCCTTCAATACCTTCTTCCAGAGGGCGTTCGCGACCTCCTTCACCGCGAGGTCGAGGGTCACCACGGGCTCGAGGAGCAGCTCCCGGGCCCGCCGCCAGCCGGGCTCCCTCGAGAAGTACATCACGAGAACCGAGGAGTCAACGACTATCACGGTCCTCCCTCACGCTCCCCGCGGCGAAGCCTCTGGGGCTGGGCTTGGCCTCCCCGAGGAGGCGGTCCCACTCCTCCATGAGGCGGCGCCTCCTCTCCCGGGCGGCGAGCGCCTCCAGGTAGCGTCGCACCTCCTCCGCCACGTTTATCCCGGAGCGCTCAAGCTCCTCCTTGACCTCCCTGGGCACCCTGACGCTGACCACGACGCTCAAAGAGTCTACACCCCGTATACGCTCCGGCACCCCAGGGGCCCGGTGTTAAGGCTAGCGGAGCCCGAGCAGCAGGTGCATCCGCGGGCTGAAGTTCACGCCGAGCTCCAGCGCCCACCCCGCAACCCGGCGGTGAGCCTCCAACAACTCCTCCAGGCCCATACCCTTCCTCGTCAAAGGCATGAGGTAGACATTCTCCCTCGGCACGTCGTTGCCCAAGGCCCACTCTACAGCCTCCACCGCATCCTCCCGGGACGAGACGAGGAGCTTCAACCAGCCGCGCCCCGTCCCCCGGATAAACCGGAACCAGCCCGGGTGGGTCCTCGCCCCCTCAACACGGACCGGGACATCCTTCGGCGACACCACGTAGAAGGCCTCGTAGAGCCTCGACCCCGGCTCCGGCGGGGGCAGAGTACCGTTAGTCTCAACCTGCACCAGCATCCCCGGCCGCCGCCGCCAGAGCAGCTCCAGCAGCAGCTCCAGCCCCCCACGCTGCAGCAGCGGCTCCCCGCCGGTCACCACGAGCATCCCCGGCTCCCCCGCCAGCCTCGAGGCAAGCTCCTCGAAGCCCACCAGCCTCCCTCCGCGGGGGTCGAGGCTGTACTTGGTGTCGCACCAGGGGCAGCGCAGGTTGCAGCCAGCCAGCCTGAGGAACACCGCTCGCCTACAGCAGAAGGGCCCCTCCCCCTGCAGGCTCACAAACACCTCGGAGACCCGGAGCCCCCGAGGGCTAGGGCTCGTAGCCCGCGCAGAGGTCACCGGTCTCGCACACCTCCACGCGGAGCAGCCTGCCCGGCCACCTCTCCTCCAACCCCGCAGCAACCAGCCTCGCTATATCCTCACTCGTGACGGTAGGCAGCTCACCCGAGCCGCCCCCCAGCCTCGAGGCAAGCACCTGGTTGAGATACTGGTGGTCCATAACCTCGTACACGTTCAACCGGAGCCACTCCCACAGCTCGTCAAGGTCTATATCCATAGGCTCCTCCTCCCGCAGCCAGACACAGACACGGTAGTTGTGGCCGTGAACCCTGCCACACCGCGGATGCCCCTCAATCCGGTGAGCCGCGCTGAAAGAGATGCACGCCCTAACCCAATACCCCGCCATCCCGACCCCCGAGCAGCCCCCCCCGCCGAGCCCACAG
>JAADFC010000098.1 GCA_013153105.1 Thermoproteota archaeon | reverse complement strand
GCACGCCGCGCTTCTCGAGCCAGCGGCCGTACCGGTGGAGGGCCGCCAGCGCCCGGGCGGCAAGCGTCTCCGTCGGGTATACGGGGACGCCGGCGAGGCTCTCCATCTCCCTGGCGAGCCTCCACGAGTACCCGCCGCCGGTCACCACGCCGACGACGGGGAGCGGCGTCTCGCTGCCCCTCCTCAGCTCCTCTAGGAGCCCGGCGAGCTTCCGGGGGAACTCGTCCGTCACCCCCGCCACGTTGAAGTAGGGTATAACCATTATAGCGTCGACCTCGCCGCTCTCCCAGAGTATCCTCACGCTCTCCAGCAGGTGCTCGTCCACCGCGCTCCCCGTAACGTCGACGGGGTTGCGGGGGCTCGCAATGGGGAGCAGCACCCTCCGCAGCCTAGCCTGAGTCTCCCCGCTCAGCCTGGGCACCTCCAGCCCCAGCTCGACAAGCTCGTCGCTGGCCAGCACCCCGCTCCCACCACCAACGGTTACTATGCCGACCCTCCTCCCCCTCATCGGCGGCTGAAGCGCCAGCCCGAGGGAGACGCTGAACAGCTCCTCCGTGGTAGAGGCGGGGACCACGCCCGTCTGCCTGAACACCGCCTCGTAGACACGGTAGCTCCCCGCCAGGCTCCCCGTATGGCTCGCAGCAGCCCTGGCCCCAGCCTCGCTCCTCCCAGCCTTCAGCGCGACCACAGGCTTGTACAGGGTGAACTCCTCCAACGCCCCCCGGAACCTGCCACCCTCCCCCGGCTGCAGCCCCTCAATGTACAGCGCCACCACCCGGGTCCAAGGATCGCCCCGAAGGTAGGCGAGCAGGTCAGCCTCGTCCACATCAGCCTTGTTCCCCAGGCTCACAAACCTGCTAACCCCGATACCCCTCGCAGCCGCCCAGTCCAGCAACGCCGCCCCCAGCGCGCCGCTCTGGCTGAGAAACGCCACCGGCCCCGGCCCCGGGAACCCCTGCCTCCTCGGGTCGAAGAACGTCGTGTTAACCCCCGAGGGAGGCGAGTAGACCCCAACACAGTTAGGCCCAACAACCCTCAACCCATAACGGCGCGCGACCTCGACGAGACGCCTCTCAAGCTCAACACCCTCCCCGCCAACCTCCCGGAAGCCAGCGCTGATAACCACGAGCCCCCGCAGCCCCCGCCGGCCAGCCTCCTCGGCAACACGCGGCACAACCCTAGCCGGAACCGCGACGACAGCAAGGTCAACAGGGTCCGGGACATCCAACAGGCTGGGATAAGCAGGGAGCCCAAGCACCTCCCGAGCCCGCGGGTTCACCGGGTACACCGGCCCAGGGAAGCTCCGCTTAAGGTTCAACGTGATCACATACCCGACCTTCCCCGGCGTCCTCGAGGCGCCCACCACCGCTATGCCACGGGGCTCGAAGAACACCTCCACACCCCAACCCGCCGGGGGCCGAGTGTCGGCAGCGCTCAACCGCCACACACCCTTGGTGAGCCCGGGGAGAGTCCTACACGACTAATAACGCTAGGCCACACAGCACCCCCACGCTACACCGCAAGAAGAAGCCCACGGCACAGGCGAGACACGCCAGGGAGGCCGGGCTGAAGCCGGCCCGTCAAGGAGGGTGTGGTGAGGCGGAAAAAGCGTGGGCTCGGGGGCCGCTCCCGCCGGTTTGCCGGGGCTTAGCGGAGGAATATCCTGAGCATCACCGGCTGCCAGTCCTGGTAGTAGTAGACGCCGACGATGCCGCCGAACATGTAGCCGACGCTCCACTCCGGCACGCCGACGCTGAGCATCACCGGCTGCAAGTAGGTGCCCCTCAGCAGGGTCTTATCGAGCGTCTCCAGCTTCAGCATAGCGAAGCCCAGCGTCAGCCTCGGCGGCACCCTGAGGCTGCTGCTGCTCCACACGCTCACGTTGAACTTCTGCTCCGGGTAGTAGACCATGGTCGCAGTGTAGCCACAGCAATTAGCCACAGTCCCGGTGGGCATCAGGGTCTCGTTGAACGGTTCCACCCACACCTTGCCCCAGTCCAGCAGCGCCGGCGCGCGCAGGAACATCCTCGCGAACGTCGGCCTGTACTTCAACGCTATCGCGGGCTCCGGGAAGCTGTACATGCTCACCGGCACCACGCGCAGCCGGTACGGCTCCTCAAGCTCCTCGCCACTGAACTGTATGTTCCTCACCACCACATAGTACACGCCGGGGCCGCTGACGGGCACCATTATCCTCGACAGGCCGGGCTCCGGGTCGTCCCAGTACACGGTATGGCTCACAGTCAGCTCGCCGCCCAGCTGGAGGCCGTTCACCCTCACCGTGTACGCCGGGTACGGCGGCGCGCTCCAGGCGGCGCTATACATCTCGACCATGTAGTAGGTGTAGGGGCCGAACACCATCACGTCCAGGTTGCTCGCATACTCCTTGTCCGCGGCGGGCCACTCAACCTCCACGTAGAGGAACTTGACGCTGGTGCTCCTCACTATCACCGGTATGACGCGCCAGTCGCCGCTCTCGTAGCGCCAGGTGTAGTCGAAAGCGCCGCGGAGGCTGGGGTTCCAGTAGAACTCCTCGCCCCTCAGCACCCTCATGTACCTGTCCTCGCCGGGCAGTTGCACCACCTGGAACGGGCTCCTTATCTGGGCCGCAGCCACCAGCGTCACCGGCACCAGTATCTCCTCGCCCGTCGAGAGGCTCTTCACGCGCAGGTAGCCCTCGTACACGCCGGGCGCCGGCGGCAGCTTGAACAGCAGCGTCATGCTGCCGGTACCGTCGACAACCATGTACCTCCTAGCCCAGAACGAGGCCGGCCACGGGGTCCACTCGTAGCCTCTCACCACTATCTTGAACGGAGCCACCACGCTGCCCTCGCCGCTCCACCAGTTGCCCAACACGCGGTAGACTAGGACGAGCATCTTCCTAGCGTTGGCGACGTCCACGCCGGTGTAGAGCTTGACCAGCCTTTCTATCTCAGCCAGCTGCTCCCGGAGCTTCGCCACCTGCAGGTGGAACGAGTTGGCGCCCCGCAGGTCGTACTGTATCCTCGCGGTCTCGTTCAGCTGTATCTGCCCGTCGCCGTTCAGGTCTATCCAGTACCACAGCTCGAAGCCGTTAGAGTATATGCCCATGCCGCTGCCGCCGCTGCCCGTCCTAGCCGCGGGGTCGAAGTACTTCAGCGGGTAGACAGCGTCTATTGTCACTACGTCATAGCCCGTGAACCAGCTGGGGTTTATCAGCGCCACCGGGACCAGGCCCGCATAGCCGAGAGCGCTGAGGTTCACGTACACCTCCTCGTCGCCCGCCTCCAGCAGGCCAGGCTGCTCAAGCAGGTAGACGCCCCTAGCCCTGGTTAGCGGCGCCTCGTAGACCTTGGCTAGCCTCACCGGGCGTATCTCATACTCGCCCTTGCCCAGCACCGTTATCGTGCCGAAGCCCACGCTGCCGGCGGTGCCCGCGACCACCAGCTTGGGCTCGGCGAGCGCCAGGAGCGGCAGTTCCTTGAGCACAGGCGCGCTGTAGCTCATAGTCTGGTAGTTGACGCCGGCCACCCTGGCCATGTACCTGGCCACGCTGAGGCTAGCCACCAGCGTGGGCGGCTCCTGCTCGAGGCCCGCGTACCAGCGGACCAGCTTGACGGCCTTCTCCACCGCCCGGTAGGCATCAACGAAGCCGGCGCCCTGGCTGAACGGGTCGAAGCCCATGTCGTAGGCGGCGTTCATGAGCACGGTCTTGAGGAGCCCGTGCAGCGGCAGGAACTCCCAGCCGGTCATGTTGTATAGGCCGGTCTCGTTGAGCGCCCTCTTAAACGCGCTCACCACTAGCGCCGCCACGCCCGCGGTCATCGGGGTGGCCTGGCTGGTGCCGCCGAAGAGGTCGACAGCGTAGGCGCCGCTGAACACGCCCCAGCCCATGGCGTCCCATGGCCTGCCGACAGCCCAGGCGAAGCTGCCTATCGCCACTATGTCCGGCTTGGCTATACCTGTCTCTACGGGGCCCCTGTCGCTCCAGCTCACCACCAGCCTGTTGCCGCCGGGCAGGTAGCCGAAGAACGGCCGGTAGGTGAACTCGGTCGCAGCACCCACAGTCACCGCGAACGCCGCCGCGCCGGGGACGGCGACTGTGCCCCAGCCGGGGCCGCCGTTGCCCGCGGCTATGAAGTGGGTTATGCCGGTGCTAGCGGTGGTGAAGTCCACGGCCACGCTTATCGGGTCGAGGCCGCTGGCCCAGCCCCAGAGCGCCCAGCCGCTGGCGCCCCAGCTGTTGCTGGTGAAGTCGACCGGCGGCAGCCTCAGCGGCCGCCACATGGCGGGGACGCCGCTGAAGTTCACCCAGGCAGGCGTCGAGTTTACCGCCTTGAGATAGCCTCGGAGCCCGTAGATGTTCGTTGCAACATAACCACTGAAGAAGTATAGCGCAGCGAGCACGTCACCCGCATATAGCGCGGGTGCAGCAGCTACCTTAGCGGAAGGCGCCTGCCCAGTTACAGCTTGTAGACCCATACCAGTATACCAAGGCACCGGCCTGCCAGCGGCGGTAGACGCACAGAAGGTACCATGGCTATGGAAGTCGTAGCTAAGTACAACAAAGCTGCCACGACTGCCATCGAGCGAAGGCCATATGTAACCTATAGGCTCATAGCCCCACATTTCGATGTTGCCATACTTCGACACAACAAACGGCAGCTGCCCGACGGACAGGACACCCTCAGTAACGGTGTTGAAGACCCTGTCAAATATACCATTGTACGCAAACAGTGCTATAGCATACGTATCGTGGAGGTAGCCTGCTAGGGTGCCTATGCTGAAGTCATAGTAGCCATCTCCATCGAGGTCAACCGCAGCTATCGGATTTGTGAAGTTGATGGGAATTTCGTCAGCGAAACTGTAGTCGGGATCGGTTATATTGTAGATAGTTTCGTTCGGCGCAGGTGCGTTGACTCTGAGCGCCTGTAGAGCCGGGTAGAGATGGTAATAGGCTGTGCTAAAGTCGACTATTATACTGTCATAGTAGCTGTCGTTATCATGGATTGTATCGACTATTAGCGCGGGCGCCGCAAAACCTATAACATAGTATCCTAGCACATAGAGGGTCCTGTAAACCAGGCCGAACTTTGGAGCCATACTCAGGTTCACATACTCTGGTACTTTCCAGTATTGGGGTACCTGCCATGTATGCCATAGTAGTAGTGTGCCCGTGTAGGGTGAATAGACCATTGTGAATGTCCAGTTGGCCTTGAGTATCAGGTCGAACAGTGGGAGGAAGTAGTGGAGCTTGCTCACGTTCACGTATATAGTTGTGTTGTTCACCGGCTCGGCGGCGACAGGGGTGAGCACTATGCCGAGGCTATCGTCTAGTATCAGGGGCGCGCGGTCGGGGAGCCCGTACCAGCCCGCCCAGAGGTAGTTGTCGTCGTAGGCCAGCGCGTCCATGCCCAGGCCTGGGCTGGCGTAGTCGACGCCGGTGTCTATGATGGCTATCCTGGCGAGGCTCCCCGTCTCGCCGAACTCTGTCCAGACGTCGACGGCCCTGGTGAGGTTGACAGTGTAGTGCGCCGGGAGCCCGGCGCCGGGCGCTATGGCGGGCTCCACGGCGGGGGCGGCGGCCGCGGGCTCGGCGCCTAGGAGGAAGCTCCTCCTAAGCTGCTGCAGCTCCAGCGTCGGCGGCTGCTGGGCGAAGAAGTCTAGGCCCGTGTCGGGGTAGATGGCGGCCACGCCGGGGGTCTCGGCGAGCCGCTCGAGGCCCTCCCTGGTGGCGAGGCCGGTCACTATGTGGTAGCGGCCGGCGGGGTAGACGCCGGTCACCACGAAGCCGGGGGTCTCGCCGAGGCTCTCCACAGCCTTGCCGACGGCTATCACGATTATCCTGGCCACGGGCTCGCGCTGCTCCACCTCAATCCCGGCGGCGGCG
>JAADFC010000066.1 GCA_013153105.1 Thermoproteota archaeon | reverse complement strand
GGAACAGTATAGTCTCGGCAACCAGCCTGTCGAGAGAGTCGTAGTGCTCCAGCAGCCACGGAGCCAGCCTCACCAGCACCCCCCGCCCCCGCTCCCACGCCGCCTCCAGCACCCGCCGCGGCAGCGAGGCAACCCGCTCCACCGGCGGCAGAACCTCAAGCACAACCCCGAGCCCGACACGGTACTCGGAGGCGAGGAGCCTCGAGAACCCCTCCAGGCTCCACCCGTCCAGCAGGTGGAGATGCACGTCACCCAGGCACGGCGCCTCCTCAAGCAGCGCCAGCGCCCTCTCCATCAACAAAACCCGGCCGCCCAGACCCCCGGGGGAGGGCGCGGAGCGGGGGATAACCCCACCGCACACCCACAGCCCGGGACGAGTCCTCCAGCCTCAGCTCTCAGCCGCCGCCCCCAGGGGGCTGGAGGCTGAGGATGACCACCACCTCCACCAGCATCGCCACAGACTGGATTACCAGGCCTACAATGATTATCGCCGCGAGCCCACCGTACCAGTACAGCTTCCCCGCCAGCCCCGCCAGCTTAGCGTCCCCGTGAGGCGCCAGCAGCTCCATCAGCCTCTGCTTATAGTAGCCCGCCACTATGGCGGCGCCCCAGAGCAGGAGCAGCCCCAGGGCGAGGGCCACCAGCACCAGCGCGGCCCCGCCGAACACCGCGCCCGCCACGAGCCCCGCGAAAACTGCGGCAGCAACCATCCAAGCTACCGAGCTGTACAACGCGTAGTAGAACATCCTCTCCTCGCGGTAGTACCTCGAGAGACTGTAGAAGCCCACCAGGTAGAGTATGGTACCCAGCAGCCCCACAGCCTCGTTAGCCACACCCAAAGCGCCCAACGCGGCGCCCACAAGAGCCACCAGCTTCGAAACCCCATAATCCAGCGGCGGCGAACCGCCAGCAGCCGAGGACACCATCCACACACCCCACAGTCAACCCATACGGGTCTACTCTAACACCCCCACGTCAGGGGCCAGCAGCCCCCGGGGGCTGCACGGTGAAAAACACAGCCCAACCCGGGGGCAGACGGCAGCCGGGAGGAGGCACGAGGCGCCGTGAGTGGCGAGCGCGTGGCCATCCTCCGGGAACGCGCCCACCGGCTCCTCAGCCTCGCCAGAGAACTCGCCGGCCGCGGGATGCTGGACGTGGCAGCCTTCATGGCCGAGCAGGCGGCCCAGCTCAGGCTCAAGGCCAGCCTCCTAAGGCTCACCGGGGACACGCCGCGCCTGCATAGTCTACGCGAGCTCATCGGCCTCCTATCCCAGCGCCTCCTCGAAGCAGGCTACCGGGAGGAGGCGCTGCAGCTGAGAAGCTTCAGCCGCGAGCACCGCGGCAGCCTAGTCGACCTAGAGGACGCCTACACAGCGGCGCGCTACGCACTCTACCAGGTAGACCCCGAAACCGTGGAGCGGCTCTTCAAGCTCCTGGAGGAGGTCGAGAAGCGTGTACTGGGTTAGATACCACATCCGGCACCTCCGCCGCTGGCGCCAGGCCGCCAAGGCGGTAGCCGAGGCCGTGAAAACACTAGGCCTAAAAGCGAGGGTCTACGTGATAGGCGGCGCCGCCGAGGACAGGCTGACAGTACTCAGCGACGTAGACGTGCTAGTCTGCCTAGACCGCGAAGACGAGCCCACCCCGGCCGAGAGGCGCCAGCTGAAACACGCCATAATAGACGGGGCTATAGACAGGCACGGGCTCCCCTGGGACTACCCCCTCGACCTCCACATACACGGCGCCAGGGAATGCCGGCGCATCCTCGAGAAGACCAAGGCGGTACTAGTAGGCTAGCCGCGGCAGCCCCAGGGGGAGAAGAAGCCTGGGGAGCCATGAGCGGCGTGAGGGAGTGGGGAAAAAGCGTCGGGCCACGCTCCCCGGCTCTCTGCATCCCCTCTAGCTCCTGCCCAGGTAGATGTACGCCAGTATGACCACGCTTACCGCGACTATGACGGCGGCGACGAACCCCGCGGACGCCACCGCCCTCCCGGTGCCCGGATCGTACTCGGGCGGCGTCACAGTCTCAGTTATCACCTCCTTCACTGTCACTGTCTGTGTCACGGTCTTGACCACAGTCTGCACCGCGGTGGTGGTCACGGTCACCGTTATGGTCTTGGCTGCGGCCGCCTCGCCGGCGGGCGCGGCGGCCTCGCCGCCCGCGGCGCCGCCCTTAGCCTGCTCGAACACCTGCTCGAAGAACTGCCTCAGCTCCGGCGTTATACCGGGCATCGCGTTGATGAGCTGGTCCCAGCTCTGGCTGTTCTGGTACATCTTGAAGTTCTTAGCCTCAGCCTTAACAGCCTCGTCGAGGCTCCCATACTTCTGCGCCCACTCCTGCATCTTCTTCACGGTGCCCTCAAAGTCGGGCGCCAGGTTACCGTTGTGGCAGCTAGTGCAGCCCCTCTGCTGGAACAGCTGCTTAGCCTCCTCCATGGTCAGGGCTGCAGCCGAGGCCGAGAGCAGAGCCACGGCCAGCAGCGCCAGAGCCGCGAGCCTCCCGGCATGCATACACCCTACACCCCACACCGCATCCAGGCGCATCCACGCATGTACATGCTCTTCAAGCCCGGCTCCACGCCTGTGCGGGCCGGGACACGGCTAGTATTGTGGCCCGGAAAAATGGGGTTAGTGGTGGGCGCCGCTGCCGCGGAAGTAGTGGGTCATGATAGCGTCTATCGCGACCCTCGCCAGCACCAGGTATATCAGCAGCCCTATACCGTGCATGCCCAGCGTTATGCCGACCTCCAGCGGCGACGGGTAGTAGGGTATCGGCCTCCCCAGCGGGTCCGGTATATAGGCGGGTATTACCACTGCCATCGTCTTCTCGTTTACCACAGCTATAATCGTCAGCAGCGCTATCAGCAGGCGGCCCTGCCAGCTGTTCCTCACGCTCGGAATCAACGCCAGTATCACAGCCGCGACACCGAGGCTTATCCACAGCCACATCATCACCGCTATGTAGCCCATGCCGTAGTAGCCGTAGAACGCCACGTTAGCCTGCTCCCTCTTCCAAGGCTCCGTCGTGTACCAGTATATCTCGTGGAGCTCGCTGAGCGTGAAGTACAGGCCCACTACCAGGGCGCCAGTTATCACCAGCATAGTCTTCCTATACACGTCCTCGTCAACCTTGAACCCCTTCACGTAGCGTTCAGCAAGCACCAGCGCCAGCAGCAGTATCGCGGGGCCGCTGGCGAACGCGGTGGCAACGTAGCGGGGCGCCAGCAGGGGGCTAAGCCAGTACGGCCTAGCGGTCAGTGCCTGCGAGATGAACGCTGTCACAGTATGTATGCCTATAGCGAAGGGCGCCGCTATAATGATGAAAGGCACTATGAACTTCCTCGGCAGCGGCTTGTCCTGCCTGTAGTAGTGGACAGTCACCAGGAACCCTATAGCGTTCAGCAGCAGGTAGCCGGTAAGCACCACGAAGTCCCAGTCGAGCATCGACCGCAGGTTCGGCAGCTGCGGCATCAGTATCATAGCCCGGATCGGCCTACCGATATCAGCGGCTATCAGCAGCAGCACCGTCACTATAGCTGCTACAGCCTGGACCTCACCGAGCACCGCGACCTTCTTGAAGCCCGGGTGGCCGAACGCGTAGGCTGCGATGCCGAACACTATGCCCGCCGCTGCTACTCCGACCCAGAACACGAAGAACGACACGTAGAGGCCCCAGGGCACCGAGTCGCTGAGCGCCGTGGTTATCATGCCGCCGTAGTCGGCGCCGAGGAATATCGGCGCGTGCTGCACGAATATCCAGAGGTATAGGCCGTAGGCGCCGAGCAGTAGCAGCGCCGCGAAGGCCAGGTAGTAGGCCTTGCTGCCCTCCAGCAGCCCCTTGTCTATAATGTAGCGTATAGTGTCGAGCCAGCTCTCACCATAGCTCTCCTTGGGCTTGAGCAGGGGCACCATGCATCACCCCTTCTTCCCGCCCTCCTTCTCCCCGGTCACCCACTCCTTCTTGGGGGTGCGCGCGGGGCCGAAGTAGTAGAAGAACCTGGGCTTCGTACCCGCCTCGGGGCGTAGGACGAAGGCGCCGTACTCCTCTATAACCCTCCTTATCGGGCTGGCGGGGTCGTTGAGGTCGCCGAACACCCTGGAGCCGACGGGGCAGACCTCGACGCAGGCGGGCACGCCGCCGTCCCTGGTCCTCTGTATACACCAGGTACACTTCTCCACCACGTGCGGCTGCCTCACCACGTTGCCGAGTATGTGCATGTTCGGGTTCAGCTCGGTCACTGGCACCCTGGGCTTCTTCCAGTTGAACCTGCGGGCGCCGTAGGGGCAGGCGGTCATACAGTAGCGGCAGCCGATACACCTGTCATAGTCTATCACGACTATACCGTCGGGCTCCTTGTAGGTGGCCACCACCGGGCAGACCATGGTGCACGGCGGGTCCTCGCAGTGCATGCACGCCATCGGTATGTAGACCATGTTCCTCTCTGGCGCATCGGTGTAGTCCATTTTCGGGTTGAGCAGCTCCAGCTCCTCCCTCGGCAGCCCCACGACCTTAATCCACTCGATACGCAGCTCCCTGTCCATGTTGTTCTCCATCACACACGCGTAGGCGCAGCGGCGGCAGCCGATACACTTGTTTATGTCGAGAGCCATCGCGAAGCGTACTCCCTTCCTCGGCGGCGTCGCCTTGACCTTTATCATCTCGCACCTCTTCGTGGCCTCCTTGCAGGCCGGCGAGTCCTGGCCCTGCGCCTTACAGATCTTCTCTGCCTCGGCCATGCACATCTTCTTTATCTCCTGCTCCTTCTGCTTCGCCCTCCTCTCCAGCTCGGTAGCATCCTCGGCGGCCTCGGCGGTCTCGCCGAGCACCTCCTCCAGAGCCACGGGCTTCAGCACAGCCTTCAGCTTGTCCTTGTCCACCGCTGCGAACGATATTATCGAGGCGCCGCCCAGCACGGCGGCAGCCTTGAGCAGGCTCCTCCTAGTCTCGTCCACCCTCGCCTGCCTCTCCTCCGCCACGGCCCGGTTCACCCCCTACACGGCCTAGGAGCGGCCGTTGTATCTGGGGAGCAAAATCGCGGCTGCGAGTATGAGGCTCATGCTCGAAATCGCTACGGCAAGGGTGCCGTAAGTTATGGCCTCCTGGTCGGGCGGCGGGGGCCGCTCATCGTGGGGCGGCAGGGGCTTCAGGGCGAAGTAGTGGCCGACGTGGGGATCGTGGCACTCGACGCACGCCCTCGCCGGCTTGGCCTCGAGGTTCCTGTACTCGGGGCAGTCGTGGAACCAGTAGCCGACGCCCTTGTAGCCCTTCACCAGGTACATGTCGCCGTCGGGGCAGGTGTAGGTCTTGTTGCCATGGACGAGGAAGTCGAAGTCGTGCACCGTCCTGGGGTGACACTGGAGGCAGACCTCGTTCATCTTCATCAACTCGCTGCGGTTCATCATGCCGGGTATGGCTATCTCGACCTTACCGTAGGGCGTCTTCATGTTCCATACGTCGGGGACGCTGTGACAGTTAACGCAGTAGAGGCCCCTATGGGCGCCCTTGGCGAGGTTTATGTTGTGCATAGGCTCGCTCTTTACGAGGCCGGTGACCTGCATGGTGGCGTGGCACTGGGTGCAGGGGTAGAACGTGTAGTTCGCCGGGCTCTTGAAATGGGTCGCGGCAGCAGCCGCTACGGTGGAGACGGCCGCTACGGCTAGCAGCGTCAGCGCCGCGGCCAGCGGCGCCCAGGCCATGGTGGAGCGCTGTGTCACAGCCGGTCCACCCTCCCTCACTCGTGGCGGCCACGGGGAGGCGCGGTACCGCATAGAGAATACTTAGGAATGGGGCCGATAGGTTTCGGATATCAAACAGTTCTGCGAGAAGAATCCTGACCGACCCTCCTCCATGGCGGGGCCTCGGGGGCGGCAGGCCAGCCCATCCCCCGCCCCCGCGGGGGCGGGGCTGGAGGCGCACTGCCCCGCAGCAGCGGCTCGTTGATCCCGGCTCCTCACCGGCCCCCCGGGGCTCGGGTCCCCTGGGGCAGAGGCGCTGGAGGGGGTAAGGTGTTATGTTGGAGTGAGCCTCGATGCGTACACGAGGAGGCCC
>JAADFC010000064.1 GCA_013153105.1 Thermoproteota archaeon | reverse complement strand
ATGTCACCGGGCTGCCGCCCTGGGAGCGGGGGGTCGCGCTGGTCCACCAGATGCCGGGGCTGCTGCCCCACATGTCTATACTCGAGAACGTGGCGCTCGCCGCCGAGCTGAGGGGCCGCCTGCCCCGGTGGGAGGCGCGGCGGGAGGCTGCGAGGCTTCTGGAGCGGCTCGGCGTAGCGGGGGTCGCCGATAGGAGGCCGGTGGAGGTGAGCGGGGGGCAGCTGCAGCGCGCCGCGCTTGCGGCGGCGCTCGCCGCTAGGCCGCGGCTGCTGCTGCTCGACGAGCCCCTCAGCCACCTGGACCGGTCCACCGCGGAGGCGGCGGCGGAGCTGCTCTCCAGGCTCCCCAGGGAGGAGGGCGTCGCAGTGCTCCATGTGACACACGACCTGGATGAGGCGCTCCGCCTGGCCGAGGAGATAACAGTGCTCCACGCCGGCAGGGTTGCGGAGACCGGCGAGGCTGGCAGGGTCTACACGTGCCCCCGGAGCCTGGAGGCGGCGGAGCTGCTGGGCTTCAACCTCCTCCACGACGCAGCCTGGCTGGGCCTCGGGGGCTGCGTCGCGGTGCACCCGGAGGCCGTGGAGCCCCTCCCCCACCCGCGGGGCGGGTGGAGGCTGAGGGGCATGTGGAGGGAGAGGGGCCGGGTGCTGGTGGAGCTTGAGTGGCGGGGCTCCAGCCTGAGGCTGCGGGGCTACGTGGACCCCTGGCTGGCGTGGGAGCTGCGCCGGGCGGGGGCGGCGAGGCTGAGGCTGCGGGGGGGCGTGTGCAGGCTCGCCTCCTGCTAGGCCCCCCGGAGGGCCTCCTCTATCGCCGCGGGGAGCTGCTCGTACACCTCGTCGCCGAGCCAGCCCATGGTGGATATCCTGACCACCTTCTCCCTCAGCTCCCCCATGCCCCGGGCCACGCGTATGCAGCGCCTCGCCAGCGCCGCCGCTAGCCTCGAGCTGGGCACCGGCGTGTAGAAGGCCGCCACCGTGTTCGCCCGGTACCTCGGCTCCACGGCGACGGGCTCCAGCCCCAGGCGCGGCAGCTGCTCGTAGAGCAGCCTGGCCCTCCTCTCGTGCCTCTCCACCCAGGCCTCCACGCCCACCTCAAGTATGAGGTCTAGAGCCCTGTCAAGCGCGTAGAGCAGGTTGACCGCGGGCGTGAACGGGGTCTCGCCCCGGTCCCGGTGGAACCCCGCCGCCTTGGCGAGGTCCAGGTACGGCGGGGGCGGGCTGCGGAGCCCGGCCATCTTCTCCAGGGCCGCCTCGCTCACCGCGACGAAGCTCAGCCCCGGGGGCGCGGCCAGCGCCTTCTGTGACGCGGACGCCACAGCGTCCACGAGCGGGGGCGGGGGCACCCTCTCGCCGGCTAGGGCTGAGACGGCGTCAACGAGCACCAGCGCCCCCGCCTCCCTCGCAGCCTTAGCCACCGTCTCGGCGTCGCGGTAGCTGAGCCCGAGGCTCGTCTCCGTGTAGACCATGGCCACCGCCGCGTAGCCGCCCTGCTCCAGCCTCGCAGCCACCTCCCCCGCGTCGACCGCCGCGCCGGGCTCCGGGGGCTCCAGGGTCTCCACCACAGCGCCGCGCCGCCGCAGGCTCTCCGCCAGCCTCCCGCCGAACTCGCCGTGGCTCACCACTAGCACCCTCTCCCCGGGCTCCACCAGGCTCCAGGCCATCGAGTCCACCGCCAGGGTACCGCTACCGGTGAGCACCAGCACCTCACCGCCCCCATACACTCTGGCGAGCTTCTCCCTAACCGACGCCAGCAGCTCCCGGAACGCCTGCGACCTGTGGCTCACCACCTGCCTAGCCATAGCCTTCAACGCCTCGGGGTGGACGGCAACAGGGCCCGGGGTCAGCAGCCACTCGCCATCCACGCACGCCAAGAGCCGCCACCTCCGAGTCTCCACGCTCTAGTCGGCGCCGCACTGGGCGGCGAGGGCCTCTATGAGCTTACGCGCCGTCTCCTCCGCCACCCTCTGCTGGGCCTCCCTGGTTGACGCGCCTATGTGGGTCGTAACGAACACCCTGGGATGGCTCACCAGCCTCTTCTCAGCCTCCGTAGCCGGGGGCTCATGCTCCAGCACATCCAGCGCAGCAGCCGCGACTATACCCTCCTCCAGCGCCCAGAGGAGCGCCTCGCTATCCACTACCGGACCCCTGCTCGTGTTCACCAGTATCACCCCCCTCTTCATAGCCTCAAACTCCCTCCTGCCGATGAGGTGCCACGTCTCCGGCGTGAGGGGCACGTGCAGCGTCACCGCGTCGGCACGGCGGAGGGCCTCGTGGAGGTCCCTCGTGAACTCCGCCCCTATCTTCTCGGCGTGGCTGCTCAGGTCGACAACGTCGTAGGCGACTATCTTCATGCCTATAGCCCTGGCTATCTCGGCCACCCTCCTGCCTATCCTGCCAAACCCTATCACAGCCAGCGTCTTCCCGTAGAGCTCGAAGCCCATAACCTTCTTCCAGACCCCGCCGCGCGCCAGCTCCAGGCTCTCCGCAAGCCTCCTAGCAGCAGCTATCAATAGGCCTATGGTGAGCTCGGCCACGCTCTGGGTTGCGGCGGCGGGGGCGTTGACAACCCTTATCCCCCGCTCCCTGGCCGCCTCCACGTCTATATTGTCGAGGCCCACGCCAGCCCTCGCTATCACCTTCAGCCTCTCAGCCCTCTCGATAACCTCCCGGTCGACCCTCGTCCTGCTCCTCACGACGAGAGCGTCGTAGCCGTGGACTATCCTCAGCAGCTCGCCGCGGCTGATGCCCGGGCGGTAGTCTACCTCGAGACCCGCCCCCCGGAGCCGCTCGAGGAGAAGGTCGGCCACATGGTCGGTCACGAGCACGCGGCGGCCCCGGAGGCACGCCCCTACGCGAGCCTCGGCGAATCCAACGGCACCACCTCCCCCGCAGCGGGCGACATCCAAGCTCGGCAGCCGAGTGGGAGAGAGCGCCCACGCGGTAAACCCCTCTTAAAGGATTGCCCCCGGCACCATGCCCTCCGGCATGGTAGCCGTGGCGGGCGGCGAGCCGCCGCAGAGGCGCGGGAGGCTGAGCATACCCCGCAGCCCCGAGGGCGGCTGGCCCCGCAGGTTCCACCGGGGCCTAGACCCCGAGCTGGCGGGGCCCAAGGCGTTCGGCCACCCCGCGGTGAGGGCTTGGTGGAGGTGGCTCCGGGAGGAGTACACGCCCCCCTATAGGGTGGCGCTGGTTACACCGTGCAGCAACGTGAAGCCCTACACCAGGTCACCCACGTCACGGAAGATACGGGGCATGCTCCGCCGCCTCGGCCTATGGGACGAGGCAGGGGACAAGCCGAGGGGCATCGAGTGGCTCTACTTCAGCGACCTCCTCATCCTAGTCCCCTACACGCGCGCCGAGGAGTACCCTCCGTGCTGCTACGAGCTCCCCCCAGACCAGGTCCTCGAGAACCCGGAGCTAGCCGAGAAGGTAGCCACACTCCTCGCCGAGGCCATGGAGAGGCTGGTGGACCGGGGCCTCGAGCGCCTCATAGTCTACCTGCCGCGGAAACACCTCAGGCTGTGGGACGCGGCCAAGGCTAAGGCGGCGAAGTGGCCAGGGGAGGAGAGGGTGACGTACAGCCTGTTCTCCACAAAGCCGCTCGCGGAGAGGCTAGCCCCCCTAGCCGCCGGGGACGACGGCTAGCCCCTCCTGCCGCCCCGGCGCCCGCCCTCCGCCAGCCCGGCGGCAGCGAGGAGGCCCAGAACCGAGAGCAGCACCAGGAACATGAGCTCCACGCCGCCTCCCCACACAGAGCCCACCCGGGGGGCGGGGGCGTATAGGGTGGAGCACTGACTCTGCTAAGGCGGGGGTCGAACAAACACCCGTCAAAGACGGCCGGCGGCTGGGACGGTTTAGAGCCCCCGCCCCGGGGGGCCGCGGCCTCCATCCCCCGGGGGGAGGCTGTGGCCTCGGGGCTGGAGGCGCAGCTTAGGGACGCCCTGCTCGTCGCGGCTGGCGGCGGGGCCGGCGCGGTTGCGCGGTGGCTGCTCAGCGGTGTGGTGCAGGGCCGCGCGCCGCCGTATCTGCCGCTGGGCACTGTGGCGGTCAACGTTCTGGGCTCGTTGCTGCTCGGCTTCGTTATGGGTGCCGCCCGCGTGGCTGGACTGTTCACGCGGGAGCAGAGGCTGCTCCTGGCCACGGGCTTCGCCGGCGGCTTCACCACGTTCTCAACGTTCTCCTACGAGTTCTTCACGCTGGCGCTGGAGGCGCCGCTCTACGGGCTCCTCTACCTGGCCGCCAACATTATTGGGGGCCTAGCCGCCGTGTACGCTGGCTACGTGGCTGCAGGTGTCCTCTATGCAGGCCGACCCGGGTAGCCGGGGGAGGAGGTGGCTCCGCCTCCGCGTCTACATAGGCGAGCGCGACCGGATACACGGGAAGCCCCTCTACCTCTACATAGTCCACATGCTGAAGAGGATGGGGGTCAAGGGCGCCACGGTGTACCGGGGCATAGCGGGCTACGGGTCGCACAGCCTGATACACACCGCCGACGTCCTCCGCCTCTCCGAGGACCTACCCGTCGTGGTCGAAGCAGTAGACGAGGAGGAGGCTATCAGGAGGGCGGCGAGGGAGGTCCTCCAGGTCGTCAAGGAGGGGCTCGTAACCGTGGAGCCTGTGGAGGTACTCTTCTACGGGCACCGGGAGGAGGCGGAGGCCGTGTAGGAGCCCGGGTGGGGGCGGGGAAAAGGCCGGGGACTGTGGGCGGGCTAGTAGACGCCTATGCTGAACACCTGCTCCTCCCTGGATAGCCCGCTCTCACCCTCCTGGAACCCCATGAAGCCTATCGCGGCGAAAACCGCTCCAACAGCCGCGAACAGCTTGGCCAGCGCCTCGGCGCCGCCTATCCTCTCTATCATGCTGCTAGCCGCCTCGTTGGCCCAGGTCACCCCGCCCCAGTCCGCGACGCCGCCCGAAGCCGCGACCGCCGCGTCGTGCACGCTGCCCGCCCCCGTGGCCGCCAGGAGGAAGGCGACCGCGAGGAAGAACGCGGCCGCCTTCAGGGCGCCGTTGTTGCTCCTTATACCCACCATCCAGATCAGGGCTATGCTCAGCACGTAGTAGGCGAGCAGCAGCAGGCCCCCCACACCCTCCAGGCCCTCCACGCCGCCGTAGCGGCCGCTGAGCACGCCGGCGACGCCCAGCAGGCCCGCCAGGCCCACCCACGCGTAGGTCGGCTTCCGGGTCTCCGCGCCCAGGGACAGCCAGCCCGCCGCCGTTATCACCGCGGAGCCGGGCCCCGCGAAGGGGGCCGAGAGGTAGCCCAGTGCGAGGAGGAGCCTCCCGTACACGCCTATCCCCAGGCCGGAGGCCTGGCCTGGAGCCGAGGATAGAAGGGGCGGGGGCCCGGTAACACCGCGCCGGGGGCCTCAGCGGTAGAGCCAGCACGCTACATAATGGTCTGGGCCGACCTCGAAGAGCGGGGGCTCCCGCCTCTCGCAGCTGGCCCGCACCTCCGGGGTCTGGTCGTAGGCGACGCAGCGGGGGCGGAACCTGCAGCCCTTGGGTATGTTGACGGCGCTGGGCACCTCGCCCTTTATGGGGACCTCCCTGAACCTCTTACGGTTCTCAGGGTCGGGCTCCGGTATAGCAGCTATCAACGCCCTAGTGTACGGGTGCCTGGGCTCCTCGATGACCTCCCTCGCCGGGCCCAGCTCCACTATACGGCCCAGATACATGACCGCGATACGGTCGCATATCAGCCTCGCAACAGCCAGGTCATGCGTTATGAACAGCAGCGAGGTACGGAACTTGTCGCGCAGCTCCATAAGCAGCTCCAGAATCTCAGCCCGTATCGAGACGTCGAGCATCGAGACAGGCTCGTCAGCCACAACCAGCCTAGGGTTGAGGATGAACGCCCTCGCTATAGCGACACGCTGCCTCTGCCCCCCGCTAAGCTGGTGCGGGTACCTGTCCAGAAAGTCCTCCACAGGTGTCAGCTTGACAGCCTCAAGCATCTCAGCAACCCGGCGCAGCCTCTCCTCCTCATCGCCTATACGGTGGATTATCAGGGGCTCCTCCAACGTGTACCTTATCGTGTAGCGGGGGTTCAGGCTACTGTACGGGTCCTGGTAGACTATCTGCATCTCCCGCCGCAGCACACGAAGATACCTACCCTTAAGCCGCGCCA
>JAADFC010000097.1 GCA_013153105.1 Thermoproteota archaeon | reverse complement strand
GCCCTCCTCCGCGGCTACGAGCCGTCGGTCAACCTGGACCTCGACGTGTCCTTCGCCCGTGGCCTAGCCTACTACACTGGCATAATCTTCGAGGTTACCGTTCCAGGCTTCCCGGTTAGCATAGCGGGCGGAGGCCGCTATGACAATCTCATAGCCATCTACGGCGACGAGAACGTCCCCGGTACCGGGTTCGCCATAGGACTCGACCGCACCCTGGCGGCAATGGAGGAGCTCGGCATACGCCCTCCAGCGGTGTACAGCGAGCCTGCCAAGGCGGCCGTGGTAGCCCTGGAGTCTGGCCTGCTCCCCTACGCTGCCAGGGTGCAGGACATCGTAGCGTCTAAGGGGTACAAGACGTCGCTCGAGCTGGGGCGGCCCGGGAAGGTACTCTCGAAGCTCTCCAGGCTAGGGTACCGGTTCGCCGTAATCATAGGGAGGAGGGAGGCTGAGAACCGCTCAGTGGTCCTACGCGACCTAGCGGCAAGGACCCAGGTGGAGATAAGCCTGGACAGGCTGGAGGCCCTGAAGACCCTGGATGAGGCGAGCAGAGGAGCCTCCGGGGAGGGTTAACAGCTCGCAGCGGCCGCGGGGCACACGCTCCCCTGCGCCCCTCCCAGGCGGCTTGGAGGGGCGCGACGGGAGAGCCTCGGCCGTGTAGAGCGTGTTGACGCTTGCTCACCCTGAGGCCAGGCCCAGGCTATGGTGTCGGCTGCGTGGTAGGGGTGCTTCAGGCTTGACTGACGGGGCTGAGAGGGCGGGGCTGGACTACGAGTCGATGGACAAGAAGGACATAGAGGAGCTTGGCCGGCGCGTGGCGGAAAACCTGAAGGAGTACCTGCCGCCGGGGCTCCAGAGGCTGTTGCGGAGGCTGAGCAGGGCTATAGAGCGGGCCATAGTCTCGCGCCACCGCCGCCTGCTCGTTGTCAGCGGCAGGGACCCGGTCCGCGTCGGGGCTGTGGTTGCACGGAGCCTCCTCTTCTACGAGCGAGTCTATAGGAGGGTTAAGGGTAAGGAGGAGCTGCCCCTGCTCTACGTGTTCCACGACGAGTTTAAAGATGCTAAGATCAGGAAGGAGATAGTCAAGAGGACCGTAAAGATGAATGCAAACCTGATAGAGCACACCATCGCCCGCTACGAGGAGAGCGACCGCTATCTAGGCACGACGTTCAAGATACTCGTCATGGACCTAGTGAACGACCTGAAGCCCAACGATGTTGGAAGGCTAACTGGCATAGTCGAGGGCGGCGGGCTCATAGTATTCATGGTGCCGCCGTGGAGCGAGTGGGACACGTGGATGACCATATTCAAGCAGAACCTCCTCGTACCAGGGTACCGGGAGCCCCGCCACGTCTTCATACGCTGGTTCAAGCGTAAGCTCCTCCAGCACAAGGGTATATTCATATACGACGCTGATGAAGGCGAGATAATCAAGGCCGAGGACTATCCGGTGCAGGTGAGGCCAGAGAGGGAGATAGAGATACCGGAGAAGACCCGTCTGCCCCGGGAGCTCTATGAGCTGGCCTTGACGCAGGACCAGGTAAACGTGATAAAGACTCTCGAGAAGCTGCTCGATAAGCCTCAGAAGGGGCGTAAGCTGGCTATAGTGATAACCTCAGACCGCGGCCGCGGGAAGTCCGGCGCTGTTGGCATAGCCTCCATAGGCCTAGCGGTCAAGCTTGCCAAGCAGCAGGGGCGTGTGCGCATAGTCGTGACAGCGCCTAACCTGTCGAACGTGCAGTCCTTCTTCGCTCTTGCACTCAAGGCCGCTGAGAAGCTTGATGTGAAGGTTAAGGTTAAACGGCGCGGAGAGAACGTGCTGGAGGTCCACGGGCCGAGGTTCAGCATCGAGTACTGGGAGCCCATATACGTGCCGAAGCTTAAGGCCGACATCGTAATAGTCGATGAAGCTGCAGGCATGCATGTGCCCCTCCTCATAAAGATATGGCGGAGCTTCCGTAAGATGGTGTTCGCCTCTACGATACACGGCTACGAGGGTGCGGGCCGAGGGTTCTCGGTCAGGTTCCTCCCCGTCCTCCAGCGGGACCCGAAGACCGAGCTGGTACACGTCGAGATGCATGAGCCGATAAGATACGCCTCGAACGACCCCATAGAGCGCTGGCTGTTCGACGCGCTGCTGCTCGACGCGGAGCCCGCGTCCCTCGACGAGCGCGACCTAGAGGATATCGAGGAGGGGAGGCTGGAGTACGTGGAGTACGACCCCGAGTACCTGTTCAGCGAGGAGGGCGAGCGGGAGCTACGGCAGCTCTTCGGCATATACGTGCTGGCCCACTATCGCAACGAGCCCGACGACCTGGCTATACTCGCGGATGCGCCGCACCATGTCATCCGGGGGGTGCGTACGAAGAGGGGGCGTAAGATTGTCTCAGCCCTCCAGGTGGCCAAGGAGGGCGGCCTCGATGACGATATGATAGAGGAGCTGCTGCGTGGCGGGAAGACGCCGGGCAACATAATACCGGACCGTCTCCTCAAGCATCTGCGCATACGCGAGTTCGGCCGCGCCAGGGGCTACCGTATAGTCCGCATCGCCACCCACCCGGACGTACAGGGCCGCGGCATAGGCTCCTTCGCGCTTGACAGCATCAAGGAGGAGGCCAGGCGCCGTGGGCTAGACTGGGTGGGGAGCGGCTTCGGGGTAAACGAGCAGCTGCTCCGCTTCTGGCTCCGCAACGAGTTCCAGCCGGTGCATATGTCCCCGGACCGTAACCCGGTGAGCGGCGAGTACACGATACTCGTGCTCCACCCTATACGTGAGTGGATGAAGCCCCTGGTTGAGATAGCGAACCGTGAGTTCAAGAGGAAGGTTCTCGAGTGCCTCCACGACCCCTACCGGGACCTCGAGACCGAGGTGGCCATCCAGATACTGAAGTCTGGGGTCCCTATAGACGAGACCTACTACCCGAGGCTGACTCCGGTGCAGGTCGATAGGCTCTGGATATACGCTTACGGCCCGATGACCTACGAGGCGGTCGCGGACGCTCTGCTGGAGGTTGTAAGGGCTTACTGGATCAACTACCCGAAGACGAAGGGGTTGAGCCTCAACAAGCGGGAGGAGTACATATCGGTGGCGAAGGTGCTTCAAGGGAGGAGCTGGGAGCAGGTTGCGGAGGAGCTGCGGACCAGGCCCCACGCGGTGATGGTAACCCTCAAGGAGATAGCCAGGAAGGTGCTCAGGCACTACTACGGGGTTACCGACGAGACGCCCGTGGGCCTCACAGCGGAGAGGCTTGTCGACTGCTACTCCAGTAGCCTATGCATACGCGTCTCCGAGCGCTGGCGCCGCCGCCGGGAGCCAGCTGCCGAGGGCGGGGAGGCACGTGGAGCCGGAGAGGCCGAGGCTAGGGGCGGGGAGGCGGAGCAGGGCGAGGCTCCACCCGGGCGCCGCGAGGACGGGGGCGGAGGAGGAGAAGCCTCCACCCCCGGGGGAGACGGCGCCTAAGCCGCTCGGCCGCCTCCTCGGCCTCCCCCAGGGTGGGGTACCAGGCGTAGGCTAGCGGCCCCCAGCTGCTCTGGCCGACCGCCCTGCCGCCGGCGCGTCTCAGCTCCTCCGCCGCGAGCCGGGTCTCGCTGCAGCAGTAGGCGCCGCCCGGCTGGCTCCCCGAGAAGGCGGCCGCCGTGGCGGCCTCTATATCCTCCAGCCCCTCGGTGAACAGGTCGAAGTCCCCCGTCGCCGCGCCGGGGTAGACCTTGGAGACCAGCGCCTCCACCGCGCGGCTGCAGCCTCCCCCGCCGGCGCGGAGGGCCGCCTGCAGGACAGTGGCCTCCTCCTCCGCCCCCTCCTCGACCCGCCAGCCCTCCACACGGGGCAGCACGGCAAGGATAGTCCACTCGCGTGGGAGCGGCGTCCACGTCATCGGGGCCACGGTGCCCGGGCGGCCCCCGCGTAGCCCCGTGTCGGCCACGAGGCCGCCCCAGAGGAAGACGCCGACCCCCACGCCGGAGAGCCTGCTCCTCCCAGCAGCCTTCACAGCCTCCTCCACACCCTTACCGGCGAGGACCGCGGCGGCGGTGTGGACTGCAAGCCACAGCTGCGTGGTGGAGCCCAGCCCCACGTGCCTCGGTATACACGTGTCGGCGTGCACCCGCAGGCCCCTGAGGCCGAAGCTCCTGGCGGCGGCCTCCGCGGCGGCGCGTAGCCTGTCCACGTCGCAGCCCTCAACACTAATAGTGTCAGCCCTCTCGGCGGCCACCCTGAAGCCTACACCGTCGACAGCCACACCCACGCCGCCCAGCACCCAGCCGCCCGCGGCGCAGGGGCGGTAGAACCCCAGGTGTACACGGCCCCCCGTCTCTACAACCACCCTGTCAAGGGCCTCATCCGAGAACCGAGTCATCACCCCTCCCCGGTGAGCCGGCGCGGGTCAGCCTAACACTCCCAAATCACCGGCCGGGAGGAGGCCAGCCGCGCACGGCCGGGTTTAGAGTCCTCGAGCGTCCATGCGCGAGGGAGAGGGAGCGGGCGCCCCAGAACGCGGGCTCACTGCAGCCCCCTATCCCCGGGGCCTCGCCCGCGCGGCTTCCAGGCTGCCGGGCTCCCGGGCGTGCGCCGGGATATGTGGATGGCTCCGCCGGCGGGGCTGGTGGGCTGCGAGGAGCAGTTCAACTATGCGCCTGGCTATCCCGAGCTTCCTCCTCTTCTCCGGCCAAGGCGGCGTCGCAGCCTCGAGCCACGGCTTGGACCAGGGGCCGACGGGCGCGTCGAAGTCCATCCCGGCGAGGAGTATCTCGCCGGCGCCGCATAGGACGGCTAGGGCTACGGCCTTGTCGCCGTCGGTGAAGCCTATCGGCGGGAGCGCCGCCGGCGAGCGGCGGCCCGGGCACTGGTGGGTCCCCGCAACCCTCTCGAGCATAGGCACAGCCAGGCGTATTAGTGGAACGTTATCACCGTGGGCGTGGACTACAACCACGGCACCCTCCTCAGCCGCCCGGAGCACCGCGGAAAGACCGCCATCAAGGTCTCCCACCACTATGTCGACGCGGCCGTAGAACTCGAGCAGGGGGCCCGCGGCGCCGTCGGCGGCCACCACAACATCCACGCGCAGCCCCTCAGCCGCCTCGAGGTCGGCCGGGAGGCTCGAGGCCGCCCCGGCGACGAGCACCCTCCTACCCCGCAGCATCCCGCACAGCTCGCCGGCGCCGGCCAGCCTGCCCTCCAGCATGGCCTCCCATAGGAGCCTCTCAAGCTCGGCGGCCGCGAAGCAGTCATCGGCCACGCTGTAGCCCAGCGAGGCGCGGGCGGCGTCTATGACCTCCAGCAGCCACGGGGGAGCGCTTAGGCTCGTGGACATCCTGTTCCCCCACGATACCGTCTACGAGACATTGACGAGCCTGTGGGCCCCCAGCCTGGGAGCCTACACGGCACCCATCGGGCTCCGCAGGAGAGGCCGGAGGCTGAGCATCCTCATATACCCGGGCACACGCCGCCTGAGGACGGTAGCCGAGGAGGCGGTAGAGGCCTGCATATCCCTCATATCGACACCCGAGCCGCTTCTGGCCCGCCTCCTAGGCAGACAGCTCCACCACTATAAGCCGGAGATAGTGCACCCGCCCTGCCCCGCGCCAGCCACGGCGCTTGTAGAGGCCACAGTCTCGAGCCGCGCCAGGAGAGGCGACATGCTCGAGCTGACCCTCGAGCCGCTGGCGGCGAGGACGCTAGCCCCAGCAGGCTACACGCGGGTACACGGCGCCGCCGTGGAGCTAGCGGTCGCCTACACGAGGGTGCTCCACTGGGCGGCGGAGCGCAGATGCAAGGAGGCGGTGACCAACCTAGAGGATATGGAGAGGGCCTACAAGATTATAGAGAGACTAGACTGGGGCGGCACGGTCAAGAAGCTATCCAGAGCGCTCATCGAACAAGCCCTCAGGGTACTAGCACTAGCAGCATGCCCAACCGAGGCGCACGGCTAATATCGCAGCAGAGAACCCCTCAGCCTCCGCCCGGGGCGGAGCTCGCCTCCGCAACGCCCCCGAAGCAGCTCTCAGGCAGCGGGGGAGGATGAGCGGGCGGCCCCTCCACTCCTCCTAGCTCTGCACCCGGTCACCCCTCTCCTGCAGGTTGGCGCGGTAGCCTAGCCCCAGCTCGCCGTGTCTCGCCAGCCTCGAGAGCAGGAGCCTCGCCAGGCCCTCCACGCTGGAGGCCTCCCGCTTCACAAGGGAGTCCACGAGGTCTAGGAACCACGGGAACCCGGTCGCGCCAGCCTCCGAGGCG
>JAADFC010000059.1 GCA_013153105.1 Thermoproteota archaeon | reverse complement strand
CGAGAGGCTCGCTGGGCAGCTGCAGAGCCCGGGCAGGCTCCTGGACGAGAGGAGGCTCGCCGACGAGCTGGCGCGGAGCCTTGCGGCTAGCGTGGCGGCGGCGGTGAAGCAGGCCCTGCCCACGCAACCCCCCGCCGGGGGCGGCGGGGACCCGCCGTGGCTGCGGGCGGTGCTTGAGAGGCTGCGGGAGCGCGGCTACCTGCTCAGCCACGAGCTTCCGCCGGAGGTGGCGGGGCAGCTGGACCCGGAGCTGCTCCGCCGCCGGGGGCTGCTGGTCATCCCCGCGGCTGGGGGGCTGCTGGTGGCCCGGAGGGAGGCCCTGGAGGAGCTGAGGAGGAGCCTGGAGAGGCTCCGCGGGGTGGGGGACGAGTATGAGGCGCAGGCGAGGCTGGGGAGGCTCCGCGGCCTCTTCCGGGCCCTGCGGGAGGAGGGGCTCCTCTACTACCGGGGCCCGAGCACCGGCTGGGTGCTCAGGGTGCCCGGCGTCTAGCAGCGGCGGCCGCTCATGTAGAGGAGGAGGGCTATTAGTGTCTTAGCGTCCGCCACCCCCTCCAGCTGCCTCTCGAGCAGCTCCCGGGGCTCCATCCAGAGGACCTCTATGACCTCGTCCTCCTCCAGCCTCTGCCCCCGGTAGCTGAGCCCCTCCGCCAGGTAGACGTGGATAACCTCGCTGCTCACGCCAGGCGACGGGTAGAAGCTAGCCATGCGGCAGAGCCGCGAGGCCTCGTAGCCGGTCTCCTCCAGCAGCTCCCTCCTCGCAGCCTCCAACGGCTCCTCGCCCGGCTCCAGGGTCCCCGCCGGTATCTCGAGCACCCAGCCGCCCACCGCGGGGCGGTACTGCCTCTCGACGAGCACCCGGCCACGCTCGTCGAGGGCGAGTACAGCCACCGCCCCAGGGTGGCGCAACGCGTCGAACCCCACAACCCTGCCGCCCAGGTCGACGAGAACCTGGCCGAACACGTGGCGGCGGCCGCGGCACAGCTCGCGGAACCCGAGCAGCCTAGGCTCAACACCGCCAGGCGCCACGACTGCAGCACCCTCCAGCGCCCGGCAGCCCCTGCCACGCGCGGGGAGAAGAGGGGAGTGGTGCGGACGGCCGCAAGGCTCCCCGGCTCACCCAAGGAGGCGAGGGGCCGCGGGGACTCCGCGGCGTCGCCGGGGCCGCCTTGCCCGCCTCCCACTCGGAGGGCGGGGCGCTATAAACCTGGGCGCCTCCCCGGCGGGGCTAGCGGAGGTACTGGACTGCCTCCTTCATTATCTCGGCGTAGAGGGTTATCGTGTCACGGTACTTGGTCTCCGGTATCCCCGTGTATATTATGTGCATCCTGAGCGGCAACTGCTTCTCCTTCACCTCCCTCACCATGAACCTCGCCAGCGCCCTCGCTAGCGGCGCCAGGTCGGGGTAGCCCTTGCCGAGGGGCACGCGCTTCTTGAGTATCCTCCTGCCCAGCGCGAAGCCGACCACCTGGCTGAACCTGAGGCTGAGGAAGCCGTGGCTGAGGCTCAGCGTCTTGTGGAGTATCCGGGTCCAGAACTCCTCGTCAGCAATCCTGTTCGCCGCCTCGAAGTCGCCGTGCTCGCTGGCGCCGGTCTCGAGCATCCACGCGTTCTCCAGCTGCACAGAGACTATCAGCCTGTCCTCGCCCACCATCTCCCGGAGCGCCTTAACCTCCTCCCACGTGCCGAGCATCCTACGCGTGTAGGGGATCTCGACGCTTATAATCATCTCGGGCTGGGCCTCGTCCGCGAGCTTCCTAAGAACCTCCGCCGCCTGCTCGAGGTCCCGGTGGTCCATGTAGGCGCGCCAGCCCAGGTGCAGGTTGAATATCTGCGCACCCGCCAGCTTAGCCTTCCTCACAGCCGCAACCAGCGCCCTCGTCGTCCTCTCCTGCACCACCCTGCTGGTGCTGACCACGTTGTAGTAGGGGGCGTGCGCGGTTATAGTGGTGAAAGCCTTAGTGGCCAGCTCCCGGTACTGGGTAAAGTAGTCCTCGCCCCTGCTCCTCCTGGAGAAGTCGTAGGGCGGTATCTCGGTGAGCTTCATGCCGAGCGTAGCGGCAATGGGCAGCTTGGTCAATCCGTTATAGGTCCCCCAGTCGAAGAGTATCACGGCCCGCCACCCGAGCAGGCGAGCCACGGCGCGGATATTATAACTTCACAGCCGCATGACGACCAATCTTATACACAGTTAAAGAACTGCAGAGGTAGCCTGCGAAGTGTAGGGTTTAATAGACACAGAACCGGGCCCAACTGGGACACGGGCTACAATCCCAGACCCAGCCTCCCGGGACACACATGAAACGCGGGGAAGTGAGCCGCCATGCTGCCCAGCCTCCAGGGCTTCGAGCCCATACTCCTCTTCCTAATAGTGCTCCTCATCTTCGGTCCAACAAAGCTGCCCCAGCTCGCCAGGGGCCTAGGCCAGGCGATCTACGAGTTCAGGAAAGCTAGCCAGGGCCTCACAGAGGAGGAGAAGAAAAAGAAAAAGGAGCTACAGAACGTCGACGAGGAGACCCTCCGCAAGATAGCCGAGAAGCTCGGCGTGAAGGATGCAGAGAAGAAGGACAAGGACGCCCTTATAACAGAGATAGTCACCGAGGCCAAGAAGAAGGGCATACTCGACGAAGTGAAGGCCTAGACCCGATGCCCCCGACGGCGAGCTACCCCCAAGAGGTTTTCCACCTTCCGCGAGAGCTATCCGAGGCGCGCACACCCGGGCACCTCCACTCCTCCCCAGGCTGGAGATTAGGGGCTGAACGCAACCCGCCTGGCGTAGCGGGCTACCAGCTCACGGGGTGAGGCAGCGAGGCAGCGCGAGGTGCCCGTGAGGTGACGGATAGGGAGGCTAGCATTCGGGAGCACCTCGAAGAGCTTGCGGTCCGGCTCCGGAGGATAATAGTGGCCGTCCTTGTAGCCTCAGCCATCCTCTCGGTTATTCCCGCGCCTGGGGGTAGTCTGCTGGGCTATGAGCCTCTCGCAGCCGCTCTGCCCAAGCTCATCTTCAGCCATGTTGTGCCTCCGGTCATAGAGGCATTTGATGGCAAGGTTTACCGTGTTCTGCCGATCTCGAGCGATGCCTTCGAGTCTATCACCCTGCTGGCACAGGCGATATTCATACTAGGCTTCCTCGGCGCATCGCCTATAATAGCGAAGGAGCTCTGGGAGTATATTGAGCCAGCTCTGTATGAACATGAGAAGCGGTTCGCTAAGAGGTATATAACACTATTCATCCTAGCCTTCGCGTTCGGCTTCTTCTTCGGCGTATACATAGTGGCTCCACTCATCGAGCAGCTCGTGCTGAAGTTGTACCCCCTCTATATACCCCCCGAGTATAAGGAGGCGTGGAACAGCCTCTCGCCGGTCCCACCGCCCGGGGCCAACACTACCCTAAGCCTGATCGTCTACATCCTACCCTTCGGCCCGGTGCTTGTGCAGCTGGTGCCCCTCGGCTTGTCGGCGGGCTCCACAGTGCTAAATAACATCTCCATGGTACCTCTGCGCGTGAGCATAGGAGAGGTAGTCTCGTTCGCGCTCAAACTCGGGTTGACCTTCGGGCTGCTCTTCGAAGTGCCCATAGTGTTGTACCTGCTCCTCTCCCGTGGTGTGCTGGACCCCGAAATCTTCAACAGGGAAACGATGAAGTACATATTCATAGGCTCGATGGTGCTCGGCGCAGTTATATCGCCAGACCCTAGTGGTATAGGGATGATACTAATAGGCTTAACCCTCTACGCCCCCATACACATCGCGATCTACCTTGGGAAGAGGAGGGCCTTAGAGAGGAGGCTGCTGGAGGAAGCAGAGGCGGTGGCGCGGGGCTAGGCTGGACCCATGCCCCGCCCAGGGCCTAGTTCCAAGGTCAAGGTCTCTTCACTAACCCTACTAGCAGCTGAGTGATTGTGTACTCTGGTCTGTTTCTCCAAACCATCTTATACTTCTCACTGCTGCTGGGCGCTGGGCGTGTGGCCCGGGTAGGGGGTGGCTGTAAGCGTGGTGTACGTGAGCGTCAACATGGTCAGGGTGTTGGACGAGAAGCTTGACCGCGGAGAGTTCAGCTTCCGGGAGTTTGTGGAAAGGTTCGGCGGGGAGGAGCAGGCTCTCCAAGCACTGATGGACCTGTACAGCCAGGGGCTGCTCGACCACCTTGGTGGCGGCAGGTTCGTGGTCACCGACGCTGGCCGGAGGGTTGTGGAGGCGTGGAGGACGAGCGGGAGGCCGGAGGCTGAGCCCTGGCTCGACTCTAGGATATACACGATGCTCCACGCCTCAGTCATAGCTGGCGGCAGGGTTCCGGAGGCGTGGAAGCGGCTGCTTGAGGAGAGGGGGTTCACGGACGAGGAGGGCGACCTCTCGCCGGAGGGGTACTCGGTCTACGAGGCTCTCAGCGCGGCGCCCAGGAGGCCGGTAGTCACCAAGGCTGTTGGAGCTGCGCTGGTGGAGGTGCCGGAGGGGCCGGCTGAGAGGAGGTTCTACCAGACCCGGTTCCTCGACACGCTTGAGGCTGGCGGGCTTCTAGTGAGGAGTGTGCCCAACGGCGGGTTCCTCGCCCTGACCAGGCCTGGGCGGCTGCTGCGGCGCGCCCTGATGGAGGCCAATCTCTCCGCCAGCGCGCCGGTGTTCGTTAACCCGGCCATAGTGGCTGCCCTGGAGACGCTGGCGGCTGGAGGGGAGGTTGACAGGGAGATGAGGGAGATGCTGGGCGAGATAGGGTTCGTCTCGAGCAGCGGCGCGGTGACCAGGGCGGGGCGGCTGGTGCTCCGGGCCTGGAGGCTGCTCCGGGAGCCTGTGCCCACCACGCCGACCTCGGTGAGCGGCGACGAGCTGGCTGTAATGGAGGTTATCCGGGAGCTTTGGGGGAAGGCTGAGAGCAACCCGGAGCTGGCGCCGACGCATAAGCTTGTCCGGGAGTGGGCGGAGAAGCGGGGTGTGAAGCCTAGGTTCTACAGTATCGGTCTCAGCATATACCATCTCGAGTCTATGGGGCTGCTAGAGGAGGAGTACAGCGAGGAGCTGAAGCGTACCGTACTGAGGCTGACGCCGCTCGGGGAGGCTGTGCTCGACGCGAGCGGGGGCAGGCCGTGCACCGCGACGGCTAGCAGGGCGTTGACCGAGGCGGACCAGGGGCTGGGGCTCAGCGAGGACTGGGTCCCCGGGGCGAGGGAGCAGGGGCTCCTCGG
Source organism: Thermoproteota archaeon (assembly GCA_013153105.1). Lineage (GTDB taxonomy): Archaea > Thermoproteota > Thermoprotei_A > Sulfolobales > Pyrodictiaceae > QNYQ01. The sequence goes on along the minus strand of JAADFC010000059.1, from coordinate 1,074 downwards.
CACCGGGGGGCCGACCAAGTATGGCCGGGCGCTGCAGAGGGCGAGCAGGGAGGCTATGAGGAGCCTCCTGGTGACCCAGCTGGAGGCCATGATTCTCAAGAGGCTGCCGGAGAGGAGGAGCCTCACCCTCGACGCTCTCCGCAAGAGCTTCCCCGGCGAGGAGGAGGCTGTAGAGTACGCGCTGGGCAAGCTCGAGTCGAGAGGCCTCGTTGAGACGCTGCCGGACGGGAGGCTGGTGCTCACCAGGGTCGGCGCCCTGGTGAAGACAGCGGTGCTCGCGGCGCCGAGCGGGGTGGCGACGCCGGTGAACCCGCGCATCATCAAGCTGCTCGAGGCCGTCGCCAAGCTGCGGACGACGGAGGATGTCGCGAGGCTGGTTAAGGAGACTAGGCTGGGCCTCGACGAACTCAAGGACGCGCTGGTACTGGCGAGGCAGAGCAAGCTGATAGGCCGGAACAGCCTCACCGGCGAGGGGGAGGCGCTGCTCGAGGCGGTGAGGCTGCTGCGGAGCCAGGCGGAGGCCGAGAAGCCTCTCTAACGCCTCCCCACCGGCTTGCGGGGATATTAGGGACAATCCGCCCCCTCCCGTTTCCAGCCCTCTTTCTCGGGGCAGCCCTTCCCAGCCGCAACGCTTGGGGGTGACGCCTGGCTGTGCTGTGGCTATGGTGGGACCCGTTCACCATGGCTGTAGTGTTCGCGGGGTATCTGCTGGGCTGGCTGGCCCTGGTGGCGCTCGCCTCGCGGGTGGCGCCGAGGCTCGCGTCCAGCGCCGCGGGGAGGCTGGGGCTCCACGCTGCGATGCTGTTGACGGCTGCTGTGGTGGTTCTCGGCGGGCTCGCCGCCATCGCCGGCGTCTACTACGCGGCGCTGCAGGCCGGGGTGGAGCTGCCGCTGGGGCTCATCGTGGTGTTCGCCGCCGCGGGCAACCTGCTGAGCTACCTGGCGGCCCCGTGGATTATAAACTGGTCCATGGGAGCTAGGCCGGACCCGGGGCTGCAGAGGCTGGTCGACGAGGCCGCGGCCCGGGCGGGGATGCGGCCGCCCAGGGCGGTGCTCGTCGAGGGGCCGCCGAAC
>JAADFC010000061.1 GCA_013153105.1 Thermoproteota archaeon | reverse complement strand
GTACCAGTAGCTCGGCGTCCACCTGGGCTCGGCGAGGGGGGCATGCTCCTCGTATGCGTCCACGGCCTCATAGTAGGCGTCCACAGCGTACTCGTAGAAGTAGTCTACGCCGGTGAGGTGGCCCGCCGCTATCGAGGCGAACACGGCGGCGAAGACTGTGTCCACACCCCGGTAACCCGCCGCCGATAGCAGCCTAGCAACCGCCTCTATGAACGGGCGCGCCCACGCCTCGGGCTCCTCGACGACGCCGGCCACGCCGCTGGCACCCCCAGGGGCGGTGCGCGGCGGCAAGCGCCTGAAGGGCTATAGGGGCTCGGGGGTGGCCGGCTTGACGCTCATCCAGTGTTTGCAGGGGTGGTGCCTGCGGCCGTGGGGAGCCGTAGGGTTAGGGCTGTCGCGGCCGTCCTCGCCGTGCTGGCCTCCGTCATCGTCGGCGGGGGCGTCCTCTTCTACCTCGCGGAGGGCAGGGAGCGCGGGCTGGGCCTCCTAGACTCCGTCTACTGGGCGTTCATCACCGCCACAACAATAGGCTACGGCGACATATACCCCGAGACGCCGCTCGGCAGGGCGGTAGCGTTCGTGGTTGCTGTAGCAGGCATAGCATCGTTCACCGCGATAGTGGGCGTCGCGGCTGAGGGCCTGGTAGAGGCTGCAGCCCGCAGGGCGCTCGGGCTCGGGGAGGTGCGCCACCGCGGCCACATAGTGGTGCTGGGCTATAGCCCGCTCACCAAGCCCCTGGTGGACGAGCTGCGGAGGAGCGTGCCGGGCAAGCCTATAGTCGTCGTGGACCCCGAGGCGCCGCTCGAGCTGGGCGAGAGGGTGGACGTGGTCAGGGGCGACGTTCTAGACCGGGAGGTCCTCCGGGGAAAGGCGGGGGTGGATGGGGCGGAGAGCATCATAGTCGACCTGCTGGACGACTCGAGGACGGTGCTCGCCGTCCTCCACGCTAGGAGGCTCAACCGGAAAGCTAGGATTGTCGCCGTTGTGGTGGACGAGGAGAACGCCGAGATAGTGGCCGAGGCGGGGGCCGACAGGGTGGTCCCAGCCAGTATAGTGTCGATGCTGGCGGCCAGCTACATCTACGAGCCGAGCGTGCCCGAGCTGATAGTAGACCTGGCCAGCGCCTCCCGCGGCAGGCTCGACGTGGTGGAGAAGCCCGCCGCCGGGCTGGAGGGCGTGGACTACTGCGAGGCCGTCAAGAGGCTGCTGGAGGAGAGGGGCGAGCTGCTGCTAGCAGTGGTCGAGCCGGGCGGCAGGCTGGAGGGTCTCCCCGGCTGCGGCTACAGGATACCCGAGGGTGCCAAGCTGCTGGTCATGGTCCGGGGGTAGCTGCGAGGCTGTCCTCCTCGAGGAGGGCCAGGGGGAGCCCCCGCCGGTACGCCCTCGCCGCAGCCTCGCCTATAGCCCAAGGCTCCTCCGCCACCGGCGCCCGGGGCTCGGGGCCGGTCCACACGCGCCGGTAGGCCTCCACCACGCTCCACGCCTGCAGCCCCCCAGAGGGCTGCTGCCCGCGGGCTGCGAGCAGCTGCTTCGCGTAGAGCAGCGGCTTAGCGGCAAGGGCGCTGAAGCGCCAGAGGCGCTGCTCCCGGAAGACTTCGAGGCTCGTCCACTGGTACCATTTCCTCCACATCTTCTCGAGCACCTTCTCTATCAGGGCCTCGTCCTCGAGCGCGGGGAGGGTGTAGAACTCGTAGAGCGCCTTGTAGGGGCAGAGGCTGCAGGCGACCCTTGGGAGGCCCTCCAGGTAATCCGGGTGGATTAGCCCGGAGCGGCGGACTATGCTGACAACGTCTAGCAGCGTGAAGAGGTAGGTTGGCCGGAACTTCCTCCCCGCCAACACCACCCTGGCCGCAGCCGCCTTGGAGAGCCGCTCGAACCTCTTGGGAGACTCGGTCAGCCTGTCGCCTATGACCTCCACGAGCCTGGGGTCCTCCTTCCTCATCCTCCTCATGGGCTTCGCCTTGTACACTGTGCAGTAGCGGTAGCCGCGGCGGGGCATGCCTTTCCACTTGAGCAGCGTCTTCATATCCCTCCTGGGAGCCGATAGTATCTCTATCTCGACACCCGTCTTCGACGCGACCCTCTCGACGAACTCTATGTTCCTCGGAGCCTCGAGGAACGGGATATGAATATAGACCACGTGGAGCCGGAAGCTCACATACTCCTGGAGCTTGAGGAGCGTCAACAGCGCCGCCACGGAGTCCTTACCGCCGCTGAACCCGAGGAGAACCCGGCGCCCCCTGAGTTCCCGGCCAACCAGCCGCGCCAGCCACCTAGCATACTCGTCGAGGTCGCCGACCGCCCTAGCATGAACGTAGGGAGGCGAGAGGACCCACGAGGCTACGGGGGCGAAGCCGAGGCCGCCCTCACCCTTCAGGCGGAGCGCCCCGCGCCGGTCAAGCATTCCCGTCACATCCCAGGCCTCAGCTACGGTCATCCAGAGGTAGTAGCGGCAGCCTCCCTCCAGGCTGCACACCTTCGTCGCGTCGCCCCCCGTGCCGATGACGCCTCTCAGCCTCCCAGAGCCGTCGAGCAGCGGATACAGCTCCGTCACGACTTCAGCACCCTGCCCGCGAGCCCTCGAGGCGAGAGCCGGGCGCCGGTATAGGCTGCGGCGCTGGCCACATAGCCGGGGCTGGAGGCCGGCTCTCCAGTTAGTGGAGGTTGCCGGAGCTATAGGGTGCGGGCTGCTGTGGTGCTCTCCGTCATCGTCCGGAGCCGCAAGGATGCTGCTGCTGTGGAGGCTATGGCTGAGAGGTTCTACCGGGGCTGGGGGCTCCGGGTCTACACGCTGGGGGGCGTGCGCAGCGCGGAGGCCATGGCCGAGGCTGCTAGGTCGATAGTCGAGGGGGCTCCGGGGTTCTACATAGTCCTCCTTGGCAGGGAGGACGCGTCCAAGGCGGCTGCTGTCGAGGCCGAGCTTCCGCTCAACGCTGTGGTTCATGTGGTGCCGCGGGCCAGGGTGAGGAATGCGAGGCTCGAGATGCTCTACCTCGAGACCCTGAGGGCGCGTGCACGGCTGCGGCTGAGGGCGGCGTGGGGCGGGGGTGTCTACAGGTTTGATGGTAGGGGGGAGCCGCTGGAGGGGTTCTCCATTGAGCCGAGCTACGAGTCGTTCATTGGCGTGGGCCGCTTCAACAGGCTGGTGGCCAGGCTCGCTGGGGGCCGGGTGGGGCGTAACCCCCTGGTTGTGAGGGCCTCTGGGGGGCTTCACCTGGTCTACAACGGGCCTAGGGTCCGGGCGCGGCTCGTGGTTGGCGACGAGGGGCTGCGTCCTAAGGCTGAGGTTGTGGGTGGGGAGCCTGTCGATGTCGATCTGGACTCAATGGTTGGGGTTAACAAGGGTGTCATCGAAGCATACGCGAGGGCTTCTAGGGAGTGGCTGCGGAGGGTTGGCGAGGAGTTCGACACTATAGTGGTGCCCTGGAGCGGTGGGAAGGATAGTACGGCCGCGCTTCTCCTGGCATTGGAGGCTTTCGGCAGGGACCGCGTGAAGGTGGTGTATGGCGATACTGGGGTCGAGTTCCCCGCGTCGAGGAGCTACGTCGAGTCCGTGGCTCGAAAGCTGGGCGTGGAGTACAAGGTGGCGTATGCGGGTATTGACCGTAAGCTCTTGGAGGGCGCCCCCATGCCTAGCCACGAGAACAGGTGGTGTACGGGGCTGAAGATTGAGGCTATAGAGTCGACTATAGCCAGGCTGGCGGAGGGGCGCACCCTCATCGTCGTCGGGGACCGGGATGCGGAGTCGCCGCGGAGGAGCGACCGGCCCCCGGTGAGGCCTGGTACGCGGGAGGAGCTCACGGTGGCTGCGCCCCTCAAGCCGTGGGGGGGCGTGCACGTGCAGCTCTACATTCTCTCCCGGGGGCTACCGCTGAACCCGATGTACGAGTACGGGTTCTACCGGATAGGCTGCTACATGTGTCCCGCCCTGAGGAACTGGGAGCTGTACGCTATGACGAGCAGCTTCGACCTCTACATGAAGCTTATGCGCAGCCGTATCTTCAGGATGTTCGTATCCCACCGTCTACGCCGCAGCGGCCACGGCGGCGGCGTGGACGGCGACTGCGGCTGCAGCATATAGCCCCTGCCCGGGGGCTGGGGAGGGGGAGGGTGCACTCCCTCGCTAGTGGAGCAGCTGGAGCTGCCGGAGCCCGCTAGGAGGGTACTGGCCGAGGCTGGGTACCACAGGCTCTTCCCGCCGCAGGAGGCCGCCGTCCGGGCGGGGTTGCTCCGCGGCCGGAGCCTCGTCGTCTCCTCGCCGACGGGGAGCGGTAAGAGTCTCATCGGGCTTCTGGCCGCGCTGAGGGCTGTGGCCGGCGGGGGGCGGGCTGTCTACCTGGCTCCGCTGCGCAGCCTCGTCTACGAGAGGGCTAGGGAGTGGCGGAGGCTGCTCGGCGAGGGTCTCGGGGCCCGCGTCGCGGTGGCCACGGGGGACTACGACCGTGTTGAGCCCTGGCTCGCCGATGCTGACGCGGCGCTCCTGACCTACGAGAAGTTCGACTCCCTACTCCGCCACGGGGCGTCTTGGCTCTATTCGGTAGATGTTCTGGTTGTAGACGAGGTTCACTACGTCGGCGACCCGGGGAGGGGGCCTACCCTCGAGGCCGCGTTGGCCCGCTTCCTGGCCCGCAGCGGGGCTTCGACGCAGATAGTGGCTATGAGCGCCACCGTGCCTAACGCGGGGGAGATAGCGGAGTGGCTGGGGGCGGAGCTGGTGGTCTCCGAGTGGAGGCCCGTGCCGCTCCGGGAGGGCGTGCTCTACCGCGGCGAGATAACGTGGCGGGACGCGGAGCGGAGCAGCGTTAGGAGGGTGACCGGCGTCGAAGCCCTCGACGCCGCCCTCGACACGGTGAGGGATGGGGGCCAGGCGATAGTCTTCGTCCAGTCCAGGAGGAGGGCGGAGGAGCTCGCCGAGCGGCTGGCCTCTTCGCGGGCGCTGGAGCGGCGTGAGCTGCCGGGGTGGCTCTACGAGGCTCTCAGCCTCCAGGAGCACCGCAGGCTGAACGAGCGCCTCCTCTCCCTCGCCGGCCGTGGCGTCGCCTTCCACCACGCGGGGCTGGCCTCCTACCAGAGGGAAGCTATAGAGAGGCTCTTCAGGGAGAGGCTCGTGGACGTCCTGGTTGCCACAACCACGCTCGCCGCCGGGGTCAACCTGCCCGCGCGGAGGGTTGTGGTGGACAGCCTGTACAGGTTCCGTAGGGGCAGAAGCGAGGCTATCAGGGTGTCGGAGTACAAGCAGCTCGCCGGCCGCGCCGGGAGGCCGGGGCTGGACGAGAGAGGCGAGGCGGTAATCGTTGCCAGGGGGGAGGAGCAGTTCTGGAACGCCCTGATACACTACGTTAACGGCGAGCCCGAGCCCGTCGAGTCTATGCTTGCAAGCGAGAAGGCCCTCCGGAGCCAGGTGCTGGCCATAGTGGCCTCCGAGGGCGCCATGTACCCCGAGGAGCTGCTCGCTGTTCTCAACAGGACCCTCTACGCCTCCAAGCGGGGGGACCTCCTGTTCCACGTTAAGAGGGTGGCTGGCCAGCTTGAGGAGATGGGGCTCCTGCGGCTCGACGGCGGCGTCTTCGAGGCGACCGCCCTCGGGCGTAGGGCCGCGCAGCTCTACGTGGACCCTATAACGGTCCACCGTATGTACACCGGCCTGCGCCGCGTGGAGCGCTTCGATGTGCACCGGCTGCTCTTCCTAGCACTCTGGAACAGCGACTCGGTGCTCCTGAGGCCGCCGAGGGGCTCCTCCTACATGGAGGAGGCGGAGGAGGAGCTTGCAAGTCTAGGCTTCTCCGACTACGACAACTACGACCTAGCTGTGGCCGCCCAGGCTCTCTATACTGTTGACATGCTCGTCGACTGGGTGAGCGAACTCCCCGAGGAGGAGCTGCTGGCTAAGTACGGCATTGAGCCCGGCGACCTTCGGGCGGTGGTTGAGGCGGCGGAGTGGCTGGTCTACGCGCTCCGGGAGGTTGCCCGGCTGCAGGGCCACCCTCTGGCTGGGAGGATAGAGGCCCTACGCTGGATGGTCAAGTACGGGGTTGCGGAGGAGCTCGTCGAGCTTGTGAAGCTGCCTGGTATAGGTAGGGTTAGGGCGCGCATCCTCTACCAGTCCGGCGTCCGCACAGCCGAGGATGTAGCCAGGCTCGGCCCCGACGGCTTGCAGAGGCTCCTCCGAGGCCTCGGCAGGCGGGGTGCCGAGCAGGCTTCCGCCGCAGCCGCCGGCGCGCCTCGGGCGTCGAGGCGGGGCGGTGGGGGTAAGGGTAGAGGTAGAAGCCTGCTGGACTATCTCGGGGGGC
>JAADFC010000125.1 GCA_013153105.1 Thermoproteota archaeon | reverse complement strand
GCTCGTAGAGAACGGCGACACTATAGTGGTGGACGCGGAGGAGGGGAGGCTAGACCTCGCCGTGGAGCCGGGGGAGCTGGAGGACCGGAGGAGGCGGTGGAGGCCGCCGGAGTGGAAGCTGGAGCAGCTGAAGAGGATAGCCGGGAGGGGAGGCCTACTCTACAACTACGCCACCATGGCCTGCAGCGCCTCCATGGGCGGCGCCAGGAGGTGCCCCAAGCGGCTCCCAGCCTAGCCCCCCGCGCCCGAGGATTCTGTTGTAGTTCCCGGGTTCTATGGTGGTTGTTCCAAAGCTTTATAGTACTCCAACGCTATGGGGGCCCGGCGCGTCTGGGGTGCATGGGCTGTGGCGCGCGTGGTTGGGCTTCCCAGGCTCCAGACCCTATACCGCAGGTTTGTGGGGCTAGACCTGGACAAGGGCCGGGCCTCCGAGGTGCTGGAGGTCGCCGAGAAGAAGCTCGCCGACCTCTTCGAGGTTGCCGTGGAGAGGGCTAGGGCCGAGGGCAGGGATGTGGTCGAGTGGCGGGACCTCCCCCTCACCAAGGGGCTGCGGGCGACTATGGAGAGGTATGAGAGGGAGAGGGAGAGGCTGCAGGACCCCAGGCTGGACCTGGGGCCGATAATGGAGTTCCTCGCCAGGCCCCTGAGCGGACTGGAGGTCTCGGAGGAGGTTAGGGAGAAGCTGCCCACGCTTGTTGCTACCGTGCTGCTGCTCGTGGGCTACGTGATAAAGGAGGTGGACCCTGGGGCTAGGAAGCCGAGTAAGAGGGATATAGAGAGGGCGGCTAGGATACTCGACCTCACCCTCTAGGCCTCCACGCCCGCCTCCTCGCCTGCCCCCCTGGCGGCTGCGGGCACGGGCTGCTCGACGGCGTTGAGGGCCTCGAGCCACCTTGTTATGCTCCTGTAGCTGAACGTGGTGGGCTTGTAGCGTGGCAGCAGCTCCTCCAGCGTCTCCCTCAGGAGCCTCCTCATCGCGGGTGTCATGGCCTGCACGGCCTTCTCTATCTGGCTCCTCCTGCCTATCATGGGGCAGAACATGCAGTTCGGGCTGCGGCCCCACCGCTGGTACTGGGGCCTCACGAGGGGGGCGAGCCTCAGCTGCTCTAGGAGCGTCCAGACCTGCTGGTCGGTGAGCAGCCTGAGGGGGAAGAGGTAGGTGTCCCTGGTCTTCTCCCAGGTTATCACGTCGCTGGTGTAGCGCTTCCTCCGGTAGGGGCTGTCGGTCGCCTTGACCCCGTCCATCCCGTACTTCCAGGGCTGCCCGCTCCTGGTCCCGTTGTAGGGGAGCCTCTGGAGGACGCGGTGCTTGAAGACTCCGCAGCACCACCTGGTGCCCCTGCCGAACCTGCCGAGGGGCGCGGGGTAGCCGTGGCGCCGCATGGCCTGCCAGTAGTCTTCGCCCCTGGTCGTGTAGGCTACCACGTGGAGGAGGCAGGGGAGCCTGCAGCCCTCCAGGGCCGCCTGCAGCCTCTCCCTTATCCTCCTCGTCTCCGCTACCGTGACTACCCTCCTGCCCCTCGCTCCCAGCTTCTCTGCGAGCCGGTAGACTGTCTCCACGTTGTCCCGGTGGGTCTGGCCTGGGATGTGGATGAACACGGCTACATGGGGCACCTTTGCCAGGGCGGCTAGGGCCCAGACGAGGGCGCTGTCCTTCCCGCCGCTCACGGGGACCCAGAGGTAGTCCATGGGGTGCTCCTGGTAGAAGCGCTGCACCTTCTCGGCGAGCTGCTCGGGGCTGGGCGCGTCGCCCGCCGCTGCGCCGGCGGCGCTCATAAGGTATTACCCGGTGCCGCCGCGGGCGATGTTGTAGGGTTAAAGCGGCGCAGGCCGCCTGGGCGCCACAGGGTTAAACCCGCGTTAAAACGATTTTAGGCTCGAGGCCCGCGGCGCAGCGGCGGCTGGGCACGTTGACCCCACGGGCTCCCGTTGCGGGCCTGGCGGCGCTCGCCATCCTCCTGCTTGCTGCGCCGGCGGCCGCCCTGGTGGAGTACAACAGTGAGCTGGGGCTGCTGGTGCACGTCGAGCCCGGCGGGGGAGTAGTGGTCTACAGCGTCGAGGACGGCGCCCTCCGGAAGCTGGCTGTCCTCGAGGCGGGTGGCGGCCTGGAGGATGCTCAGGCTGTCAGCGTGGCCGGGGAGGCGTTCCTGGCAGCCTGCGGCCCCGGAGGCTTGGGCCTCTATCGGCTGCCGGGCCTCGAGCCGGCCGCGAGCCTCGGGCTGCCCTGCGTCGCGCTCGACTTCCCCGCTGCGCTGGTGTACGAGGGCGACACGCTCGTGGCGCGGCTCTACATGGTCGTGTGGCGGGGCGGTGCGGCCACGCTAGAGCCCATGGCCTCCCTATACGTTTCGAACGCTGTGAGGTACGGCTATGAGGACATAGAAGTGGAGCCCCTGGATGTCGTGTACTACCTCGACCCGCTCGGCGTCGAGGCCGTCGTCCGGCTCCGCCACGGCGGCAGGGAGTGGCTGACGCTGGCCCTCTACCTGCCGTTCTACTATGCGGAGCGCATCGTCGGCCTGGAGCTGCCGTGGGTGGCGGAGCCGGAGCAGCTGGAGCTGTGCTCCCTGGAGCCCAGCCCCGACCGTGATGCTGCAGTAGCCCTCCTCCACGACCGGCGGGGCGGCAGCCATCTGCTGCTCCTCCTGCCCAGCATAGAGGGAGGCTTGTACATCGGGGTATCCGGCCCCGAGACTCGCAACGTGTCCTGGGCGGGCTGGCTTGACGAGTCGACGCTGCTGCTTATCTCGAGCAGCGGCAGGGCCTACCTGCTGGAGCCCCTCTCGGGGAGCCACGTAGACCTCAACGTCACCCTGAACTCTCCGCCGGGCCCATGCAGCGACGCGGCCGTGGTCGAGGACGGGCCGCGCACACTCCTAGCCTACGAGGACGTGGAGGGTACACTCCGCCTGACAGCGCTCGCGGTGCCCGCGGAGCACACCGAGCCCAAGCCAGCCCCGACCACGATAACCACAACCGCTCCAGCGGCGGCCACGGCCACCGGGGCCCCCGAGGCCGCGGCCCCCGCCGGGCACGGCTACGCGGCTGCGGCCCTGGTGCTCGTGCTGGTGCTCGTGCTCATCCTCCTCCTGCTCTAGGGGGGCTCGACGTCGAAGGGGAGCTCAAGCAGCTTCTTCGAAGCCCGGTACCTCGGCTTGCCCAGCCTTATCCTGCCTATGCACCCGGTGCTGGGTGTGTGCTCCTTGTTGCAAGCATTGATGTTCCACAGGCCGCCGTCGGGCGCTCTTATAAGGACTATCTTCAGCGTGTCCACGTGTTCCGGCACGGGGAAGAGGTCGTATATAATTCTCCCATACTTCTCCTCTGCCTCGCGTCTGGGCAGCTCCTCAACCACAACCGGCAGGTCCCACTCTACTGCCTGGTTCGCGAGCCTCTCCACCTCTGCAAGCTCCTCCCCCGAGGGCCTCCGCGGCGCGGTCACCACCAGCCTCCCATGCGCCCCGCGTACGTAGGTGGAGGCGGTCCACTCGAACCCCTCGCCGAGCACCCTCACCACCGCGCCCTTGACCACGTGGAGCGCCGTGTGGGCCCTGACCTCGGCAGGGTAAGCGGCGGGGCTGCAGCCCACCCTGGGCCCACCCCCGCCGCGGCGGCCCCTCCGGGGCGGGCTATGTGGCTGCCCCAGGCTGGACCCCGGGTCCAACAGGATTCCGTAGTAAGCGGCGCTGCGCCTCTAGCTCCCCGCGCCCACCGCGGGCACACCAGCCCCGGCTCCAACCATGTGATGCGGGTCCTACGAGTGTATGGAGGTGACCCTGGCGGTGGCCTCCAAGGCCCTCCTCGTGGGTGTAGCTGTAGTCATACTGGTGGTAATCGTTGCAGCCGTGTTCATGCGCGGAGGCGGCGGGGCGGCGCCCCAGCAGCAGGCCCCCGCTGCCGGGGGTGAGGCTGCTGGGGAGGCTCAGCAGCCCGCCGGGGGCGGGGGCGAGGAGTACATCACCATCGGCGGCACCGTCTCGCTCCAGGGCAAGTACGCGCATGAGGGTAAGATGGGGCTCTGCGGCTTCCAGGTGGCCATCGACTGGGTGAACGAGAACGGCGGCGTAAAGGTGGGCGGGAAGACGTACAAGCTCCGTTACGTCTACTACGACGATAAGAGCAGCAAGGATGAGGTCCAGAAGCTCTACACCAAGCTGATAACCGAGGATAAGGTGGACTTCCTCATGGCGCCCTACAGTAGCAGCCTCACCCTGGCGGCGGTGGCGATAACCGACCAGTACAACAAGATACTCCTAAGCTGGGGTGGCGCGAGCGACAAGATATTCGAGAAGGGCTACAGGTACGTGGTGCAGGTCCTCAGCCCGGCCAGCAGGTACCTGGCGAGCGCGATAGACTTCCTCGCCAGCACCGGCGACAAGGACATAAAGATAGCGATAATCTACGAGAACGCCGCCTTCGCCGCTACCGTCGCGGAGGCTGCTAAGAAGTACGCGGAGGAGAAGGGGTTCCAGGTAGTCTTCTACCAGAGCTACCCGAAGGGCGCCACCGAGTTCGCGCAGATAATAACCAAGGCCAAGCAGAGCGGCGCCAATGTGCTCCTCGGCGGCGGCCACTTCCAGGACGGCCTCCAGCTGGTCAAGCAGGCCCACGACCTCGGCTGGAGGCTGAAGTTCATATCGATACTCGTCGCGCCCACCCTGCCCGACTTCTACAAGGAGCTGGGCGGCGAGATAGCTGAGGGCGTGACCGCGCCCTCCCAGTGGGAGGCGGGCGCCAAGTACAGCCCCGAGGCTGCCCAGAAGATGGGCTTCGAGTGGTACGGCTTCACCGGCGACGAGTTCCTCAAGAGGTTCCGCGAGAAGTGCGGCGGCGACCCCTCCTACCACGCAGCCAGCGCCGCTGCGGCGGTGTTCTACCTGGTCAAGGCTATAGAGAAGGCGGGCAGCCTCGACAGCGACAAGGTGAGGGAGGCGTTCAACCAGCTGAAGCTGATGACGTTCTTCGGCCCCCTCCAGATAGACCCGGAGACAGGCAAGCAGGTCGCCCACCCGATGCTGCTGGTCCAGTGGCAGAATGGCGAGAAGGTCATCATATGGCCGCCCGAGGCGGCGAACGCGGAGCCAGTCTACCCGCCCAATAACTGGTGGCCCCAGTAGAGCCCGGCTCCTGGCCCACGTTTTTCCTCTCCCCGGGCCTCCTTGTGCCTCGGCGCGGCGGGGCCCGCTGGGGGCCTGCCTCGGCCCGGAAGCGTAGGGCTATGCTTTTAAATAGTGTATGGCTGCCGTCGGGCCTGTGGCCTCCCTGCTGGAGAGCCTTGGGAGGGCTGGGTGCGCTTGGTTACAGGGGGCGACGTGGCGGCGGCGCTGGTGTACGGTGTCATCCAGGGCGCCATGTACGGCGCTGTGGCCCTGGGCCTCAGCCTCATCTGGGGCGTTATGAAGGTTATAAACCTGGCTCATGGGGAGTTCGTGGTGTTGGGCGCTTACCTGCTCATAGTCGCCTCTAGGCTGGCTGGCGTGGACCCGCTGCTGGGGCCGTTCGTGGGGCTCGCCGTGGGGCTGCTCCTCGGCCTCGCGGTCTACGCGGTGATACTCCACAGGTTGATCGGGAGGGTTGAGGTTATAACGCTGAAGGAGGAGATGGCGACGCTGCTCGCTATGTTCGGCCTCTCGATATTCCTCTACAAGCTCTACTTCATAGCCGCGGACCGGGGGTGGCTGATCAAGCTGTTTGACACGGTGCCCCAGGCGGGGCTCTACGCGCGGCTGGGGAGGCTGGAGCTGCTGGGGGTGAGCGTGGAGGCTGTGAAGGTGTATGTGCTCCTGCTCTCGGCTGTCATGGCTGTTGCTATGCACCTGTTCCTCTCCAGGACCAGGTACGGCCTCTCGATTAGGGCTGTAGCGCAGGACGCGACCGCGCTGGCCCTCTCGGGCGTCGACCCGGTGCGTGTTAAGGCGCTGGCGACCGCGCTGGGCATAGGCCTCGCGGTCATGGGCGGGGGGCTGGTGGCGCTCTACCAGTCCACGGGTATAAACCCGGACCTGGCCCACACGTATGCCCCCCTGAGCTTCGCGATAGTCGTGATGGGCGGGCCGGGCAACCTGTGGGGCACCATGGCGGCGGGCGTCGTGATGGGCCTCGTCATGAGCTTCGTCTACGCTTTCACGGGCTCCCTGGACCTCGGCGTGGCTGCAGCCTTCATCCTGCTCGTGGCCAGCCTCGTCCTGAGGCCGGAGGGCCTGTTCTCGAGGAGGTAGCGCTCGAGGGGGTGGCTGTGGGCGTGGCGTCGCGCGGCTACTGGGCGCGGGAGCTGCTCTCCCCCACCCCGCTCGCCCTC
>JAADFC010000019.1 GCA_013153105.1 Thermoproteota archaeon | reverse complement strand
AGGAGCTCCAGCCAGTAGGGCCTTCCACGCACCAGCCTCACCATCCAAAGCCTGCCGACACCCCGCTCCTCAAGCCGCTGGAGCACGTCAAGGCCGCGTAGCACCTCCACCCTGCGGGCCCTCCGCCTCACCAGCCCCGGCGCCCCCGTCTCCACGCCTCTACGCAGCGCATCCACGACGTCGACGCTATGCTCGAGGGAGTAGAGGAGCCCGTCCTCGCCCACCCACGGGCCGCCCGGGGCCCACCGGTGCCTGGCCACGAACCTGGTCGCCCTTGAAGCCTCGAACCCAGGCGGCCCCTCCCTAACCCTGTAGGCGCCGCCCGGCTCCGCCTCGAACACAACTGCCAGCCACCCGCCGGGCTCCAGCGGCGCCACGGGCTCCCAGCGGTGAACCAGTACACCCACATCCTCGAGGAACCCCGCGAGGACCCTGCCGAGCCGACGCGCCACCCCCCAGAGGGTCTCAGGCGGCTCCACACCGTCAAGCTCCACGTGGACCATGTACAGGAGGGCGAGGCGGCCCCCCATCTCCCCCGGAGGGAGCCGCGGCGGCGGAGGGCGGGTACGGTGGAAGAAGACCGCCGCCCCCCCGCGGCCGAGGTAGAGCGCTGCCGCCAGAGCTAGGAGCGCGGCGCTCCTCCTCGACACAGCCGCCGCCGCGTTCCTGGCGGGGTCCACGGGGTCGGGCACGTACATCACACTATCGGGGTACCGCCGCTCAAGGAGGCGCCAGTCCACACTAACACCGGGGAGCCTGACGCGGATGGGCAGCCTCCGCCACCGCGACGCGGCCGCCTCGAGGACGCCGCGGAAGCAGCCGTAGCCCGCCACGAGCAGCTCCGCGAGATAGCCCGAGAACCCCCTAACAGCCTCCTCGGCCCCATACACCTCGACGCCCTTCATAAACGACTTCAGCAGCCTCACCTCATCCCTCTGCCATGGGGAGAGAAGCCTCCTAACAGCCTCCGTGTGGAAGGGGGTCCTGTCAACCGGCGTCAAAGCCTCAGCCGCCGACGAGACACGGCAGCCAGGCACAAGCTCCACGGGAACACCGTCAACGTAGAACCTCGCATACGGATGCTGAGCATAGCGGAGCTCCACCCGGAAACCCATACCCTCCAGTACCGGCGCCACCCTCCCGGCGAACCCCTCCAGTACCCCGCCACAGGCCTCCCTGGGGAAGAGGGCGAAGATGTCGACCTCAAGTTCGCCGCTAAGCCAGGTATCCTTAGCGTAGCTCCCCTCAACCCTCAGCAGGAAACCCTCGTAGCCTGCCAGCCGTAGAGCCTCCCTGGAGACCTCAAGAGCCTTCTCGACTACAGTCCTAGCAAACTCGCGCTCACGCACCCCCGGCCTGACCACGCGCAACACATACTCCTCAACCGCCCCCCTGGAGCACTCCCCAACACGCCCGCCGCTGGCCCCCAACGCCGCAGCCCCGGGAAGCCCGGGAGCCGCCGGAGGGGCGGGGCACTTGAAGGCCGGTGAAACCCCGATAGACCCCCGCGCGGGATGGAGCAGCGGCTGCAGGGGCTATGAGGAGGGCTGGTATTGCAGAGCCGGAACCCTAGCATGCGCCGGGGGTTCCGGCTGTGGAGATGGACACCAGCACCGAGCCCCCAGCAGGCTATAGGCGTGCTTCACCTTCCACGCTCGATATAGGACTCCAGCAGCCTCCGGTAGAGGCCCAGCAGCCTGCCGGGGCTACAGACTTCACCATCCTCAAGGCCCAGCTCCCGCAGGATGCGGCACTCAGCCTCCACCACTCCCTTAGCGTCGAGCCCCCGGTAGGCCTCCAGCAGCCCCCCGTTCAGCTCGAAGAACACGGGACCCCACTTGAACACTGAGAGCACACGCCTAGCCTCTTCCGGGTATCCCGCGACGTCGAGCGCAGCCGCGAGGGCCTCGGCGCTGCTCAGGAGGAAGGGCCTGCCGTAGTTCACCGGGTTGGCTGCAAGCAGGAGGGGGAGCCTCCTAGCCCGGACACGCTTCGACGGCGGAGGCGGGAGCCTCCGCCAGCTCGCGTCGACCACCACCAACCCCTTCTCGGCTATAACGTCCCGGTCCTCGGCCGAGACCGGCGTAGAGGCGCGGGCGTCCAGGAGGACCGAGCCCCTCGGGGGCCTGGCCACCCTCACAGCTATGCCTGCACGTATGAGCCTGAGCGCCGTGTTCGCCTTAGGGTTGTCGCCGCCGCTGTACACTATATACAGCCGCGGCCTGCTCATGCCGCCCCTCCGCACCCCTCCACGAGCCTGCAGACCATGCGGCCTCCCACTATTTTACCTCTGGAGCCCACTGCTCCCCGCGGCCTGGCTCCGGCTCAGTGGGAGCGGAGGTGCTGGGGTCATGGCTAAGACTAAGGCTGTCGTCCTTGTTAACACGGAGGTAGGAGCCGACGACGACGTGTTCAACATGCTTGCAAACATGCCGGAGGTCAAGGCCGTCTACATGGTCTACGGGCTATACGACATAGTGGCGGTGATAGAGGGCGACGATAAGGATAGCGTCTACAACATAGTCTACCGGGCGCTCCGGAGTAGCCCTAAGGTGAGGTCCACGCTCACAATGATAGTCGTTAAGGACCACGAGAAGAGGTAGCCACCCCTCCCGGGAGGGGGCGCTTGCCCATACTGGCCGTGGGCCTGGACAGTTTTGACACACCCCTAGCCGGCTGTACGACACACCTGGCCTCCCTGCTGCTGGGCCTAGCCCTGCGGGAAGGAGCGGAGCCCGCCGACTACCCGTGGCTAGTCAGGCTGAACCCCGCCGTGCCCTGGAAGACAAGGGGCAACGCTTCAGTAGCGCTGCTCCTCAGGGTGGCCAGCCGCGGCGAGGGCGAGCGGCTGGCCCGCAGCCTGGCCCGCGCCGCCATGGTCTACGCCGAGGCCGGCGGGCACCGTAAGCCGAGCCTCGTAGCCCTCCTCGTCCACGGGGAGGGACTTGAAGACTACCTCTCCTCCAGGCCCCCCTGCCTCGGGAGGCTGTACCGGAGAGCCCTCCGTGACGTGGTGACGCTGGGCGAAGCCCGGTCGTGCCTCGCAGAAGCTGGAGCCGCCGGCCTCCTGGGCCCGGAGGCCCGGGGCCTGGTCGGCGCGCTCGCCGCGCTCGGGGCAGACTTCACAGGCGACTTCACCTTCGAGCTCCTCGCGTACCGGCGGCCGGGTCTCTGGGGCCAGCCGCGGAGGGTAGACCCCGAGACCGTTGTGTCATTTGACCTCGAGACGGGGCCCCTGACATTCTCCAACTACGACTACGAGGCTGACAGACCGCTCGTGGCACCCCACGGCCCCGACCCCGTACTCTACGGGGTCCGAGGCGAGGAGCCCGAGCCCCTCCTACACGCGCTGGAGGCGATCGACGCGGGGGAGGAGCCGAGCCACTGGGTCGTCTACCGGAGCAACCAGGCCACAAACCAGCACCTCGCCCCAAGGCCAGCCCGCCACGCCGCGCCGTACCGGGCAATGATGCTCTGGGGCGTGATAGAGGAGCGGCCCCGGCGACTCCCCGGCGGCCACGTGGTAGCGAGGGTCCGGGACCACACGGGCTCCCTGGAGGTGGCAGCGTACCGGGAGACCGGGCCCCTCCGGCGCGTCCTCGAAGGCCTCGAACCCGGCGCCGAGGTCTCGGTAGCTGGAGTCGTCAAGCCACAGGAGGCGGGTGCAACGCTCAACCTCGAGCTACTCTCGGTCGACGGCGGGCCAACCCCCCCTTACAGGCCTTGTGGGCTGAGGGTCTGGCAGCCGCCGCTGGCCAGCCTCCACCACCTGGCCATGCCGCTGGAGCGCTGCAGGTACCGGGGCGAGAAACTCCTCCGCCCGCCGCGCCGCGTGGACCGCGTGGCCGGCGGCTTCAACGGTTTACCCTAGGGTTAGCGACCCCCTGGCTTCCCCTGGAGCCCACTATGCTCCCACTCGGCCTTCCAGCCTGACAGGCTTCAACCCCGCAAGCCACGCCGGTAGCACCACGCGCCGCCAGGCGCACACCCCTCAGCTGCGCCTACACCCTCCCCAGCCGCTGTCCACAAGCAACAAGCCACAGTCACATTCAATTCTAGAGGTGTCCTCCTAGAGTAGTTTGGCTAAAAGAGGATGTAGAACAGATATAGCTAGACGGCTCTGTGGCATGCACCCCACCACCATCCTCCACTAGAACCAGAGGGGTCCCCCTCCCTCACACCAGTCAAATAGAGGAAAACTAAAACAGCATCCATACGAAAGGTAAGTCGACAGACCCCTGGGCTTCGCCTGGAGCCCACCAGCCGCGGAGCAAATACACACCAGCGCCACCGGCCTAGGCCTCGGGCCCCGCAGGCCCCCCGGGGCTGGCCGCCGACGGCCCCGCGAGAGGGGCCGAGGAAACTCCGCCCTCCCCGCGGCGCCGGGGCCCCGTGAGGGGGCGCGGGTGACACCCGCGGCAACGGCACAGAAACGGCACGCCCCCCACCGGGAGGACGATGATGCGGCGAGGGCCCCCCGGCAACGGGGGGCCAGTAACCCGCGGAGGACCGTGGGGGGTGCGTTGAAACGGCCGTCCCCCGGGGAGCAAGGCGGCGCGCCGATGAGGGCCGCGCGACGGGCGCGCCGGGACCGCTCAGTCGAATGCGGCCGAAGGTACAGAAGGCGGGTTACAGCCCCGGGGGGCCTGCGGGGCGGGGCCGTTCACGCGGCGCTATTTAGGGCCTAAACCCTCCCGTGGCCTCCCCGCGGCGTTCTCGGGGGTGCTGTGCTGTGGGTCGCCGCCGTAGGAAGTATAGGAAGCCGCAGCTGCTGCGGCCGCAGCGTACCCTGCCGACCGTCTTCGAGTGTCCGCACTGCGGCGCTAGGGCGTTGACCGTGGAGATAAACAAGAAGGTTAGAAACGAGCAGGGCCTCGTCAAGGCTGTCATACGCTGCGGCAACTGCGGCCTCTACGCTGAGATGTGGGTGCCCGAGCTCTACCAGCCCGTCGACGTGTACTCCAAGTTCCTCGACGCCTACCTTGAGGGTACGATAGAGTATAAATTCACCAAGGAGGGCGCCGGCAAGATAAGCCTTGAGAGCCTCGCGGAGGAGGAAGGAGAGGTTGAAGCCGGGGAGGGTGGAGCAGAGCCTGAGGAGGAGACTGGAGGCTGGTGAGAAGCTTTTCCTCCTCCTCTCGGACCCCGAGAAGCCGATAAGCCCCGAGACCGTAGCCTCGATGGTTGAAGCTGGGGCCGATGCCGTCCTCGTCGGCGGCAGCCTCAACATCACACCCTACGATGTCGACGAGTATATCCGCAGGCTCCGCGGCGCCGGCGTCCACGCTCCAGTGATAATCTTCCCCGGAGGCGTCTCCAACATATCGAGGGAGGCCGACGCCATACTCTTCATGAGCCTCCTCAACAGCCTCGACCCATACTGGCTGATCGGCGCACAGGTTGCGGCGGCGCCCCTGGTGAAGAGGTTGGGGCTCGAGGCCATCCCCACAGGGTACATCATAGTAGGCTACGGGGGCGCGGCCGGCCATATAGGCAGGGCGGCCCCGATACCCTACGAGACTCCGTACATAGCCGCCGCCTACGCAGCCGCGGCGGAGCTCATGGGGATGAGGGCTGTCTACCTCGAAGCGGGCAGCGGAGCCCCGAGGCCTGTGCCGCCCGAGGCGGTGGCGGCGGCTAGGCGGGCCGCCGAGGAGGTGATGCTCATAGTGGGCGGGGGGATACGGAGCTCGGAGACGGCGAGGGCGGCGGTGACCGCGGGTGCGGACGCAATAGTTGTGGGGACCATGGCTGAGCGGGACCCGCAGAGGGCCCTTGAGATACTCTCAGCGGTCAAGAGGAGGTAGACCCGTGGCCCCCCGCGGCCCTGAGCACATCGCCATACTTGGCTTTGAGAGCCTCCTCCACGTCTATCCCAAGAAGCGCGGCTATGCTGAGCGTCCACGCTATAACATCGGCAAGCTCCTCGGCGGCCAGCCTCCTGTCGCCCCGGAGGAGCGCCTCGCCCAGCTCGCCGACCTCCTCCACGAGCCAGGTGAAGGTTGCAAACACCCCCCTCCCGCGGTCCCGCTCTGTGAAGGCTCTCCGCATGGCCTCCTGAGCCCTGGAGATGCAGATGCAGCTCCCCTCCCCCTTCGCCACCTCCGACGCCCTCCCCGGTGCCCGCGGGCCGCTAGACATATAGCCGCCTCCCCGCCGGGCCACCCTGCCATGGCGGCTGGGAGGGTGGGCCGGTAGCTCAGCCTGGAAGAGCGCTCGGTTCGCACCCGAGAGGTCCCGGGTTCAAATCCCGGCCGGTCCACCACCCCCAGAACCCCGAGAGCCCCCGGACGCGCTCCCGGGGGCACAACACGCTCC